>JACQSP010000032.1 GCA_016205905.1 Candidatus Woesearchaeota archaeon | reverse complement strand
TACAAAAGCAATTAATTTGTTCGAAAATTAATTGCTTTTAGTATACAAAAGTCCTTGATTTTTATTCGAACCTCAAGGACTTTTAGTATAAATTACCAATAAATGACTTAATGTCAAAAGGATATTATAAAAATTATACTCTGTGTTTTACACACATATCATTCAAACAAGAGGAAAAATGGCAACCACAACTGAAATAACCGAAAAGTATATCAGCGAGCATCCGAGCATTAAGGATTGCCTAAAGAAAGGTGTTATTAACTATTCAAAGCTCTCAAGAAAGATTGCAAAAGACATGGGTATAGAAAAAAAGACAAGCATGGAAGCGATTTTAATTGCATCCAGAAGATATTCCATTAAGATAAACAAAGAGAAAGACAGCGAAGAAAAGGTTCTGCAAATCCTGAAAAAAAGCGAGCTTGAGATAAAAAACAAAATTCTTGCAGCAATTATTGACAAAAAGATATACATGGAAAATCTTATCACCATTGAAAAAAAAATCAGGGGAAAAGCAGACACTTTCTATGCAATTGAAGGAACAAGTGTATTCACTCTTATTGTTTCAGAGAAATATCTTGAAGAGCTGAATACGCTTTTCAAGCACAATGTTGTTAAGGTGTCAAAGAACCTTGCAATGATTACAATAAAGAGCGGCGAAGATTTGGAAAGTACACCCAATGTAATTGCATATCTTTATTCGCTGTTTGGAGCGCATAAAATAAACATTGTTGAGACAATGAGCTGCTGGACAGACACTATTTTTGTAATCTCAGAAAAAGATATTCCAAAGACAATGGAATTCTTGAGATTTTGATGATTTTTTTAATCCTCTTCTAATTTGTTTAGTTCCTGGCATGTCCAACAAAGTTCACGAATAAAGTAAGATGGTTTGAAAGTTAGAAAGCTTGACAGTTTGAAAGTGCGCTTTACGCAGATAACTTTCGAGCTTTCAAACCTTCAAGCTTTCAAACAGTTTCATGCGACTGCGTCCCACAAACGTGCTGGAAACGGAAAAATGGATTGTGGGCGATAAAAAGAAGTTAAGATAAGAAAAAGGACATCAACTAAACAAATACTAAATTCTACTTTTATTCATCTTATTCCTTATATGCCTATAAATAAAATAGCTGCAAACAATTGCAAGAATTATCGCTGTTGGTATAGAAATAAATTCAGAATAATGTTTTACAAGCTCCCAATTTTTGCCAAGCAAAAAGCCAATATACGCCAGAAATGTGTTCCACATTGCTGCGCCGATAATTGTGTAAAAACAGAATTTCTTAAAGTTCATTTTTCCTATTCCTGCAGGGATAGATATAAGATGCCTTACTACTGGAATAAATCTGCTGATGAATACTGTCTTTTCTCCTCTTTCACTGAACCATTTCTCTGTTTTCATAAGATCTGTTTCGTCGAGAAACATATATTTTCCAAATTTTAGAATAACTTTGTTTCCTCCATATCTTCCAATATAATAAGAAATTAATGAGCCGACTAAACTTCCGAGTGAACTGAATATAATTACAAAAAGAAAACTCATCTTGCCGTTGGCTATAAGAAATCCTGCAAAAGGCATCACAAGCTCAGACGGAACTGGAAAGACCATACTTTCAAGTACCATCAGGAAAAATACTCCCCCATAACCTAAAAAAGATATTATGTTTACACTCATTAATCCTATGTATCCTAATGCTTCTGAGATTATGGCCATGAGAATGTTAAATGCGACGTTTATTTATAAAACTTATTCAAAAATAATATTGGCTTGTAAGGTAATGAATTTAAAGTAAGAGGTAAGAAGTATGAGGTAAGAGGTAACGACGACGTCGCCCATCCTACCTCTACTTCAAACTTCTTACCAAATTACAACTCTTACAGACACTACAAACATTATTAATACATCGGCATATCGCCGCCCATACCGCCCATTCCCGGCGGCATTTTATCTCCGCCTGCTGATGGTTTGCCTGATGCAATCACGTCATCAATCCTCAAAATCATCTGCGCGACTTCTGATGCTGAGCTTATTGCCTGTGTTTTTATCTTCAATGGCTCAATAACATTATTCTTCCATGCATCCATTACCTTGCCGCTGAAAACATCAATTCCCGCCCATTTCATGCCTTTGTCGTGTGCAGATTTGAGTTCAGTAAGAATATCTATTGGGTCAATTCCGGCATTTTCTGCAAGTGTTCTTGGAATTACTTCGATAGCCTCAGCAAAGCTGTTAACCGCTAATTGTTCTCTTCCGCTTAATGACTCTGCATATTTTCTTAGTTCTCTTGCAAGTTCCATTTCAGGAGCGCCTGCACCTGCTACAACGCCGCCGTTTCTTAATGAAGCAGTTACATCGCCGATGCCGTCTTCAATTGCTCTCTTTACTTCGTCGGTAACGTGTTCAGTGCTTCCTCTTAACAGTAATGTTACTGACTTAGGATTTTCACATTCCTTGACATAAGTCATGTCTTCATCGCCAATCTTTTTCTCTTCTACTATGCCTGCTTTTCCTAAATCATTTACATTTAAATCATCAAGATTAGTTGCAACCTTTGCGCCTGTTGCCCTTGCCAATGCTTCCATGTCTGATTTTTTCACTCTTCTCACAGCAAGGATATTTTTCTTTGCCAGGAAATGCTGTGCCATGTCATCAATGCCTTTTTGGCAGAATACAACATTTGCACCAGATTTTGCAATCTTTTCAACCATGTTCCTTAACATTCTTTCTTCCTGATCCATAAATGCCTGTATTTGTGATGGATCGCTTATCTGAATCTTTGCCTCAATCTCTGTATTTTTTATTTCAATTGCTGAATCTATCAAAGCAATCTTTGCATTTTTAACCATCCTTGGCATTCCAGAATGAACCTTTTCCTTGTCGACAAGTATGCCATTAATAAGCTCTGAATCCTCAACACTGCCGCCAGTTTTTTTCTCTATCTTTATGTTGCTGATGTCTATCATTAATTTGCCGTTCTCTTTTTCCATGACAGATTTGACTGCCTTGACTATTAAACTGGACAATAACTCTTTTGATGTTTCTGCGCCTTTTCCTGTCATTGCAGTCATGGCAATATGTCTTAAAAGCTCATCATCATTTTCTGTTACTTTTTCAGCCATTTGATTAAGAATAATCAATGATTTTTCTGCTGCTAATCTATAGCCTCTCGCAATCACAGTTGGATGTATTTCCTGCTCAAGCAAGATTTCTGCTTTTTTGAGAAGTTCGCCTGCAATGACAACTGCAGTTGTCGTTCCGTCTCCGACTTCATTCTCCTGTGTTTTTGCAACCTCAACAATCATCTTTGCAGCAGGGTGCTCAATGTTCATTTCCTGCAAGATTGTGACGCCGTCATTTGTGACAACAACATCGCCAAGGCTGTCGACAAGCATCTTGTCCATGCCTTTTGGCCCTAATGTGGTTCTTACTGTTTCAGCGACAAGCTTTGCAGCCATAATATTTGTTCTTTGTGCGCTTCTGCCTGTTGTTCTTTGTGAACCTTCTGGCAAAATAAAGATTGGTTGTATTTGGTTTGTCATGTTCTCTGCCTCCACCATATTATTGTTTACTATATCCTTTTGTCTACTTTTCTTGTGTTTACTATTTTAACTGATTAATTATTTATTAATTTACCATTGATGGCACTAGTTAAAAGATTAATAACTCTTATACATACCCCTTTTAAGTTAAGTTTATGGAATTTTGGAGGATTTATAAAGCTTATGCCTTTTTTTTACATATTACTATATGAATAACTCCAAAAATCACTTTTACTAATAATATCTACAAGTCCTAATAATTCATCTGGACAAAATGATTTATCAGAACAAAGTAATTCATCTGGACAAAGCAATTCACCTGAGCGATTCAACGAATTATTGGCTAGTTTGGGATAATTCTGAAGAACATTTAATTTCGATTGTTCAAGCAGGTTTCTTGCCTCGTCTTCAATGCCCTCATCTCTCATTTTTTGTACTAAACCTGAAATTTCAGATCGTGGCATAGGCTTGCCTATAATTCCATTATAATAATCATTTTCTCTGCTTAACGCAATTAAGAGTGGCATAGATAGAGTTACTCTTGCTGTATCAGAAGAATGGCCTCTAACATCAGGTGATATACTGAATGTATCATGATAATCATTAGCATACTGATAAAACACCCCGAGAGAATGCCCATATTTTTCTAATGCAGTTGTTTCTGTTTCACTTAATTCATAAGCAATGCCAATTATTTTATGTGAAACTGCAAAAGAAGGCGCTGTTTTTAATACATAACTATCTAATAAACAATTATGGTTTCTTGTTCTGTCTTGACTTGTTCTATCTCGACTTGTTATATCTTGCCATACTAACTTTATGAATTTTTCAAATGGGAATGAATCGCATGCTTCACCTTGCAGCATAAGACGTGTAGCATCAATTATTTCACGCCTTATTCGGGGATTATTTATGTAATATGAAAGTAAAACTGTTTCAAGAACAACAAGCTGAGCCTCTGGAGCACCTTCTCTTACATGAAAAGATGGAACACCTCTTCTTTGTGTGTCGCCGTCAATAATATCATCAAGAATGCATGAAGCAGAATGAAGAAGTTCAATTGCTGATAAACCTTCGAGTAAATCTTTGTAAGGTTCACCTTCTTTTAAAAGAGTTACCTTGCTTATATCATATTCACCTTCTTTTGAAAACGTTTTCTTCTTCATACTCTCTTCCACACCTTTTGAAAAAGATTTCTCTCCTCTACTTTTTGAGAAATTTTCCCAGTCCAGATATCTTAACACAAGTGAAGAGCGTAATTTTCTGCCGCGTTTTGTTGCAGATTTTATTAATGGCATGAAAATGTCAACACTGCTTCTTAATCTTGCTTTCTGAAGAAGTTGTTCTATTGCTTCATCAATTATCTCAGAATAAGCCCCACTCCAATCAGGTAAAGAATGTTTTGGCATTTTAAATGGTTAAAGGAACAGCTATATTTAAAGTTAATCCATGTTTCACCATTCTCGAAAAGTAATAAAACATTATAAAGGCTAAGTATTCTAAATAGATAAAGGCAGATAATTATAGATAAAAATCTAAATTTAAGCATGAAAGTGAATAGATAACAATGAATTGATAACAAAAAAATAACCGACAAAAAACAGATTAATAAAATAACAGCAAAATAACAAATTAAAAACAAATTAATAACCATGAAATCAAAAATCGAAAAAAAAGATGTGCCTTTGGCAGCAAAGTATCCTAAAGAAGATTATGACACTGCCAGAAAATTTGCGTCTGCAACTTTTAAAGAATTCGGCGCTTTTATCCGCGCAATAGTTATCTTTGGCGGCCAGACAGAATCTAAAGGCGATATTGATATTCTTATTATTGTAGATAATGTCACTTTTTATTTAACACCAGAAATAATAGAAACATACAGAATTGTTGTGGAAAAGATTGCGAGGGAAACATCGCTAAGACTCCACGTCACAACACTGAGATTTACAAGTTTCTGGGAATATATGCGCGTAGGCGACCCATTGGGTGTAAATATCTTAAGAACAGGCATTGCTTTGGTCGACACAGGTTTTTTCTATCCTTTACAGCTTTTGTTGTATGAAGGGAGAATCAGGCCAAGCCAAGAGGCAACAAACGCATATTATGCAAGGAGTGCTTCTGTGCTGCATAATTCACAAATGAAAATCCTTCAGGCAGCCATGGATTTATATTGGTCTGTGATAGATTCAGCCCATGCTGCTTTAATGAAATTGCAGGAAATCCCGCCGTCGCCAAAAGATATTCACGAGCACATTGAAAGAAAATTAGTCAAGCAAGGTTTGGTTAATAAAAGATGCCCGTCTATAATGCGGGAATTCTATATTCTTTCCAGAAAGATTCTGCACAGGGAAATAATTGAAATGTCTGGCAAAGAATGGGATCATTTGCTTGAAAAAGCAAAATTCTTCACAGAAGAGATGAAAAGAGTTAGATAAGTCTGTTAAGAAGGTAAGTAGATTTAGCAGATATGATATTCAATATGTGTCTTTCGATTCAATTAACTTTTTAAAATCTTAATCTTTTTCTTAGTATAAATGATTAATAATAAACATATAATTAATAATCTTGCTTTTAACAACGACAAAAAACAGTGCTTATATAAAATGAAGACTATTGACAAGTCTAAAAAAGGCAGCATTGATGCGCTGATAAAGCCACTGTTAGAGCTTATTAATTCAAAAAAAGATTTTTATACAACATCTTCTTGTTCTGGAAGGATTATTGTTGTCGCGCTTCCACAAAATAAAAGAAAATACAATACTAAATGGCTTTTCGTGAGCCATGAAGAAGTGGCTGTTAAAGATATTATCAAGCATTTAGAAGCTATTAAATCTGTAAAAGACACTGTTTATCTAAGATTTGAGCCAATCATACTTCATATTGCTGCAACAAGCGTGGAAAAAGCAGTTGAGTTGATTAATCTTGCATCTTCTGTTGGCTTTAAGCGCGGAGGCATTATCTCAGCAAACAAAAAAATAATTGTTGAATTAGTTGGTGTTGATACCTTAGATGTGCCAATAGCCAAAGATAAAAAACTAATGATTTCAGAGGATTACTTGCGGTTTATCATAGAAGAAGCAAACAATAAATTAATGAGAAATAAAGAAAGGATAGATTTGTTTTATGAAAAGATTAAAAGTAAGATATAATTAAATATAGCATTTAATGATTAAATAAAACTTGCCTTTTTAGTTTAGTTCCTGGACGCAGCCACACGTCTTACGAAAAATGTTTGAAAGTTAGAAAGCTTGACAGCTTGAAAGTACAACTCATATAGCGCACTT
>JACQSP010000029.1 GCA_016205905.1 Candidatus Woesearchaeota archaeon | reverse complement strand
CCAATCAGGCCGGAACCAATTATATATTTAAAATAGATATAATCTAAAAGGTGGTAATGATGAAACTTGAAGAGATGATGAGCGAAGCAAATAGAATATTTGGTGTGAGTCAAGATGTTCTTAGTGCAAAAGTAAGCGAGCATGTAGTCTTAGCAGTTTTAGACAAAATAGACAGCGCTTCGAAAAAGATTCGTGATGTTCGGGTAACACAGGAATTTGCTGTTGCAGACATAGAATTAGAAGTAGTGGCAGATTATAACTTTGTTGTTTTAAAGTATTCTAACTTGGTTGATTTTGCTGGTTCTCTTGGAAAAAATGCCGAAGAGTATGCAAAAGGCAAGGTGAAAGAAAGATTAGAACTGGCAAAAGAAAGATTGAAAGAAGTTGAAACATTATATAATAGTTACGAAGTATCTGACAAAGATATTGTAAAAAAAGATGCTATGGATGTAGCATTAAACAGCGTAAAAGGATATATTTCATTCTTAAATACTAGACTTAAAATAATTGATAGAGACGAAGTTCAAGAAAAAGGAAAAAGTACAGGAAGAGTTGAACAAAAAGCAATGCCAGCACATGTGCAATCATCTAGATCTGATATTGGGAATACAGGTGGCAAAACAAAAAAAGGCAAAGAAATTTTATGTTTTAAGATTGGGAGCGAACAATATTATCGCATTAGTGAATTAGCGGAGATGTTTGGTACAACAGAAAGTGCATTACGCCAATATCAATACACTAAGGTCGAAAATAAAGAAATGTTAAAATTAGAAAAAGAAGGAACAAAAAAGTTTGTTGTTTACAACGGAAAAAGGAATCATGTGTATTCTTTTGATGCATTTGAAACTATCTTGCCTAAAAAGTATCATCCTAATATTAAGGATGCTTTGGTAGGATTTACTCCAAACCCAGCATCTAAAGAGGATTATAATGTAGTTGGTGAAGAAAGAAGCATAGGCAGAGTGGTTGAAAGAGGAAATGAGAGAAGAGAAGTGGCGGAAAGACCAGCAGCTATCCAAGCAGATGAAAGCGATAATGTGGTAAGGTATTTTGCTTTCAGAGGAAAAGAATATTACAGCGGACCAGAAGCAGCTAAATTATTAGGTGTGGATTATAATAAGTTCAAACTGAACATTGTTTCTAACCTAAGATTTATTGAAATGGAAGCAGAAGGCAAATTAAAAGTATTTAAAAGAGAAAGAAGAGGCCAAGCTGTAAAAGCATTTAGAAGTGATGCATTATTAGAATTGGTTCCTGAAAAATATAGGGGTTCAGGCTTAGAAAAAAGGTTAAGGACAGTCAAAACTGAGCAGTATGAAGAAAAGGTTAAAGTTTTGACTCTGGCAGATATTGGAATTAGTGCGGATGAATATAGACCACCTGTACGAGAAGAACAAAAAGAGGATACAGGATACAATGGTAAGAAAAAAGGAAGAATATATGAAAGACACCAAGAAGGTTCAGATGAAGAAGCACAAGAACTTGAGAGAAGAGCAGAAAGAATCGCTAAGGATGTTGTTTCTAAAGTTAATACTAAGTTAAGAAGAGAACAAGGAAGAGAAACTAAAGGAGAAGAAAGAAAAGTTAAAGCTAACCAACCTATATCGAGAAGAACTGTGTCTCCTGCAAACGCAGAAAAAGCACAAGAATTTTCTGATGACTTAAAACAAATATTAAATCCAGAAGGGTTAGAACAAACAATTGAAGGCGCAGAAACCATTTATTTTGTTGGTATTAATGGACAAAGATATTTCTCTGCGTCTGCCTTGAAAACAATGTTTGAGAAAAGAGAATATGATGGAACAATTATTCCTGATTGTACATACAGTGCTAACATAATTAATAAGAAGGACAAGTTTCCTGAAGGAACAGATTTGAAATTTGGTGCAGATTATCCAACGAGCAAAAAAAAGTGTTTAAGAGAGAATCATTTAGTTAGGGAAGATTATGTGAATTTAATGTTACCAAATTATGCCACAGACAAATTTGGGGATTTATTAAGAGAATATTCTCTAAAAGCTTATCCTTTGAGTTGCATTGATGCAGAAAGTTTTGAGGCTGAGATAAAAGCGCATAGACTTTACAATAATGGTGGTAATGAAAAAAAAGGTAAAAGGAAAGTTAGGGTTGATGATAATGAACAAGTTGTAAACAGCGATGTTACAGATGGAAAGGATTGCGCCGATAGTACTCCTCTTGAAGAAAGATTATATCGCCCTGATAGTGGAAGAGAAAAGGTAAATGGACAAACAACACCACAAATAAATTTAGATAAACTGCCAGAGCAAATTGCTTACGATGAACTACCCAACTATTTAGGTCAATCTATGGGAATAGTAGATGTTGCATGCCAGCAGTTAGTAAGTGAAGGAAAATTAGAGATAATTAGAATAGATGTAGAAGCACTTGGTGACGCTGCGCCAAAAGTAATAAGCAGAGAGCAATTTCCTGTCATAAAAAAATATTTGGATAGAACTACTGCATTACAATAAGCCAGAGTTTAAAAAATAAAAATATTGGATTTTTTGTATTTATTTGGTTCCGGGCATGGCTAACACGTTCATGAAAAAGATAAGATGATTTGAAAGTTAGAAAGCTTGACAGCTTGAAAGTGCGGATTATATAAATATAGCGCTACTTTCGAGCTTTCAGACCTTCAAGCTTTCAAACAGTTTCATGTAATGGTGGACTGCGCCTAACAACAGGTTAAGAGCAGAAAAAGGAATTAAATATCTTAAGAAATGAAAAATTAGGCAAACAAAAACAAAAAGGTTTATAAGCATTCTCGCGGGGTTATGTTATCATGGTAGAAGCTATTGCATATAAAGTACAACTCAAAGACAAACAACAGTTTCTAACAGCGCAGCAGCTAAAGGAAAATTTTATATTTTATCAGCAGATTCCTGTACTGTACGGCATTGGCTTTGATGAGATTGATAGGATTACTTCTGTATACACTGGATTGTTTAAAACTGCTTATCGCGCTGTAGGTGACATGAAGCTTGGGCAGGTTATTGAAAAAGAGAAGATTGGTGATTTAGTTTTCTTTGACCTTGAAACCATTGTCGAGAAATTTGGTATTTTAGAAAGCCACACACCTGACTTTTTTAGAAGTGTTGAAAAATTTAAATGCAGAAAAGAAGAAAACATCCAGACAAAAATAGCAATGATTAGCCTTAGGGAATATTTTAGAGAGTTCAGAACCTCTGTTGAAAAAGAGTATGATGGTGATGACCCTGCATATAGCTGGCTAAAAAAGAATTGGTTAGTATTGGGGGTATTTGGCGAAACCGTATTTTTGGATTACAATAGAGTAATAGGCAGTTTAGATGCTGTAAACTCTTCTTTATATAAAACATCTATTAATACAAGCAAAGAAATATTAAATGATTTGTTTGAAGCGTATTGTGAAAGCATTGAAAAAATAGAGACGGCAAAACAAGGAAGAGCAGGACAAGAAAGAACAGACACGACAACAAAAGGTGCGACGGTGCATATTCTGCCAGTAAAAAAACAAGATGTTAGAGCTAAAGAAAGTGAAAGAACAAGCGGTACAACTGCAAGAGTAGCAAAAATATTAGAATCTGATGCTCGTGCATTGTCAGCAAAAGAAAGACATATGGACAATTATGCGAAATTTTTAGAATCACGAATAGATAGGAATCTTTCTGAAGATGGGCAAGAGCCAGAATTTGAAGAACCCGCAGAACCAAAAACCGATTATGAAAATGAAGAAGGGATTACAAATGAAGAGGCGAAATTAGTCAGGGGTACGGGAAAAGACATTGTAAGGGCATATTTTAGGGAGATGGGGATTACTGATTTATTAACACGTGAACAAGAAACAGAAATAGGAAAGAGAAGAGATATGCACTTGTTAAATTATGCTAAATTATTATATGGATTAAAATACGCCCTAGAGAAATTAAAAGAAGCTGAAAAGAAAATAAAGGATGGTGAAATACGCACAAGCAGCGTTTATTCTCCTCGCTGGGCTGAAGATGAAGAAGATGCTGAAGATGCAGAGGAAGATGATGATAAGTCTGCTGCCAAAGCTGCTATTTGTAAGTTGTTTGAAAGCATTTACTCAAGATTTAAAGAAGAAAACAAGAAAAAGAAGGATACGAAAAAAGAACAGAACGAGCTTGATGATAGAACAACAATTTATACTTCGGTTGAAGATATTATTCAAAATGATATGTCCTTTTTTGAGTCTTGGAGAAAAACATATTATAATTGGCGTCGGGAATTTGAAGAAGGAGTTCTTAAATATATAAAAAATTATTCAAGCGCAGTAAAGCAGAAAGAGATATATGAAGAAAGATATAAAAAAATACATAACAAAAAAAGTGTAATAAAAAGTGATGAAGCGTATAATCAACTTTGCATGAGAATCGAAAAATATGAAGAAGAAACAGGAATAGTTGCAGCAGATATTAGTACGCGTGTTTTTGCGATAGAAAGAGAAAGAAAAAAATATGAAATGGCGAAAAGTGAGTTGGTTACTGCAAACCTAAGATTAGTTATTTCAATTGCAAAGAAATATACAAATAGGGGATTGCAATTCTTGGATTTGATACAAGAAGGAAATATGGGATTAATGAAGTCTGCTGAAAAATACGAATGGGAACGCGGTTATAAATTCTCAACCTATGCAACATGGTGGATAAGGCAGGCAATTACAAGAGCAATAGCTGACCAAGCAAAGACCATAAGGATTCCGGTGCATATGATTGAAACTATAAATAAGTTATTGAGAACAGAACGGTATCTTGTGCAAGAGTTAGGTAGAAATCCAACTGATTATGAAATTGCAGAAAAATTAGAAGTTGATGTCGAGAAAGTTAAAAAAATTAGAAAAGTTGCAAAAGAGCCAATTTCTTTACAAACTAAGATAGGTGATGACGATAAAGATGAGCTTGGTGATTTTGTTGAGGATAAAACAGCACTAAAACCTGATGAAGGCGCGATTGGTCAAGATCTTCATGATAAAGTAAGAAGAGTACTGGCAACATTAACACCAAGAGAAGAAAAGGTGTTAAGGATGAGATTTGGTATTGGTGAAAAAGCAGACCATACTTTAGAAGAAGTTGGACATGGTTTTGATGTCACGAGAGAACGAATCAGACAGATAGAAGCAAAGGCAATAAGAAAGTTACAACACTCTTCAAGATGTAAACAGTTAAAGAATTTTGTTGATAGATTAGATGAATTTCAGGGAAAAGCACAACTGCCTTATAATAGATACAATCAGAATAAAGACATAGTAACTGTTAGCATTAATTTGGATAGATTAAGTGATGAAGGTTTAGAAAAAAAAGTTCGAAATGAAAAAGGCACGCTTGAATTTTTAGCTTTAGATGGAGAACGGTATTTTATTATTAATGCTATAAAAGAAGCTTATGGTTGGGGTAAATTTAAATTTAAGAGTAAACCAAACGTGTGGAATAGGATTGCTGAAGGTGAAGATACAAAAACACCCAATGGATTAAAGATAAAAGGAGATTATAAAAAGAGAATATATGAGAGAAATGGTGTAAAAAAAAGGTCTCGAATTTGTGATAATCCTGTGTGGTTTGTTAGAGAAAGCAGTATAGATTATGTACTTGAAGGTTTAGCAAATAAGCCATTTAAAGAAGCTGCAAAAGATTATTCATTTATATCTACCCCTATAGAAAATTTTCATACTATTCATAGAATCATGAAAAAAACACAACAAAGGGATTCAAAACCTCGTGAAGAACAAAGTGAACAAAGTTCTGGTTCGTATAAAGAACAATCGCCTAAACCATCTATCACTCCAAAAAAAACAAATATGGAAATTATAGAGCTGAAAAGAAGAATGGGGACAACTAATCTTGAAAGAATTGTTGAAGACGAGAAAGGAATGTTAGAATTTGTTGGGGTTGATGGTAATAGGTATTTTAGTATTTCTTCAATCAAAAACATAATTGCGATGTTTAATAGCGAAAATCCTGCAATGCAACTAGACTATACTTTGTTGGGCGCTTCTGGGGGTTTAACTAATGTTATCGTACCTATGAAAGAAAAAGAGGGATATTCAGAACAAGTATTTATTAGAGAAGATTGTATAAACAGATGTTTATCTTTAAGAATAAGACAAAAAATGAATGAGACCATGGAAGCGCTTTCTTTTGTACCAATAGAAATTAAGAATATTGATTTCGAAAAGTTAAAGATATAATATTCTAGGAAAGGATAAATATCGTAGTTATGGTTCGCCCGCTTAATCGCTTTTGTTTTAGAGATAAGAATACACTGAAAGAGAATGGAATGATTATTGTTGAGAATAATAGTAAGGAGAATTGATAAGAATTATCTTGAATTATCCTACGGCCGTATCCATCTTGATTCCCAGTAAGAAATATCTCCTTCTTCGTCGACAACTGCCAGAAGCAGCCTTTTTTTTGTGCTATGGGCTACCCTGTTCTTTGCAGCAAAATCATGCCATGTCAATGCGTATGCCTCATGCACTGGAAACACAACCCATTTTGCATGGTCTTCTCCTGGCTTAATGCCTCTGTCATATACCCTAAAATCTGCGCCGAATTTTAATGCTGTTTTGATAATGTAACCCCTGTTCCTTATATCTTTAAAAACACAGTATCTTATCCAAAAATTAGGGTCAGTTTTTTTCGCTTTTTTAATAAATTGCTCTGAGTTAACTTTTTTTCCGTTCTCTGTTTTTATTTCTAGGCGCTCTTTTTCCATTAAATATAATGCTTCCAGCAAACTTAACTCTACTTTATTATTGACAATAGCGCCATATCTGCTTTGATTATAAAATTCTCTGGCTTCATCACTGTCTTCTGTGATGATTCTTTCACCTACAATTATTCCCGTTACACTTGCCTTTGCCATAAGTAGAGATATAAAACTGTGTTTTGCTTATAAAGTTTTTGCCAAGTTTTTGTGAAAGAGGCACTTTGTGAAAGATAAGACAATATAATTAATTTTTTGTTTTTAGTTGTTCCTGGCATGTCCAACCAGTTCACGAATAAAAGTAAGATGGTTAGAAAGCTTGAAAGTCTGAAAGCTCGAAAGTGCGCTATATGATTCGCACTTTCAAGCTGTCAAGCTTTAACTTTCAAGCATTTAAACGTTTTTCATGAGACGGTGGACTGCGTCCCTAGTTATGGTTGTGGGCGGAATAAAAATCTTAAAAAACAAGAAATCAGATAAATAAACTACATTTAAGTTATTTAACCAACAATCCCCGCAAAAGATGATGAAAACTTTATATATAACCATTCTTCTCTTTAATATATGACTGAAATAACATTTTTGGGCACGAGCGCAATGGTTCCAACAAAAGAAAGAAATGTAACGGGCATTTATTTAGATTATAAAGGCGAAGGCATTCTGATTGATTGTGGCGAAGGAACACAAAGACAGATGAACATAGCTGGTATTAATAGGTTAAAAGTTAGGACGATTTTAATCACACATTGGCATGGTGATCATGTTTCTGGGTTAATAGGATTAATACAAACCATGGGCAATAATGAGAAAAACGCAGAAACAGGAGAAAAAACAAAGATACGCATCTTTGGGCCAGAAGGGACAAAAGAAAGAATGCAGCATTTATTAAACAGCTGCGTGTTTCAAAATAAGGTAGACTTAGATATAAAAGAAATAAATTTAAAGTCACCAGAACTTATTTTTGAAACAAAAGAGTATTCGATCGAAGCTGTTAATGTCAAACACAGCACGCCAACATTAGCATACTCATTTATTGAGAAAGATAAAAGAAAGGTTGATATGGGCAAAGCAGGTAAATTAGGGCTAAAAGAGGGCCCATATATTGGAAAACTGCAAAGCGGACAAGAAGTTATGTTTAAAGGGAAAAAAATCCTGCCAGATGAAGTCAGCAAAATAATCAAGGGGAAAAAAATAGTGTTTGTTCTCGACACAACGCCTTGCCCGAGCTGTATTGAAATATCAAGAGAAGCAGATATTCTTATAATGGAAAGTGTTTATGCAACAAACATGGAAGAAAAGGCAGATGCGTACAAGCATATGACAGCGCAGCAGGCGGCGCAGATTGCACACCAAGCAAATGCAAAGAAACTGGTTTTAACACATTTCTCGCAAAGGTATAAAACTGTTGAAGAGATTGAAACTAATGCCAGAGACATCTTTCCAGAGTCTGTATGCGCGTTTGATTTTATGAAGATAAAAGTTTGATTGTTCTTGGTATAATTTATTATTTTTTGTTTTTTAGTTATCGAACGAAGCTACTAGTTCACTATTATTTATTTCTTTATTTCCTACCCGATTGGTCACGTTCATGATTTTTAGTTTAGTTACACAAATTAGACTTACTTAACATAACTGGTTAAGAAAACTTAAATTGAATTTGTGTAAATATGGACTACAACTTTAGAACGGATTAAAAACGAGAAAAAAGATGAAAAAATGAAAATCACAAAAAACAAAAATTAACCTTTTGATGCTAACTTGACATCTCCGGCTTTTATTGTTTTTCTTCCAGCGTGAGCAGCTAGTTTGACTGCATTCATTGCAATCTCCTCTCCAATTTCTTCAAGGACTGTTTTTAATGCCACTTTTGCACCATCAGATACTCTTTCGCCGCCTGCCTGTTTGATAATCTTTTCCATTGCAGCCAAAGGAATAATTCTTTTACCCTGCATTATTACCACCTCAAATCATTCGTTATTATTGTTATTATTTAAAATAAAAAAGTACTACTGTTTACACCTAAAAATTAACAGGTATTCATTTTTTCAAATAAATGATTATCAATTAAAAAGAGACTAAACTAAACGTATTTATAAAATTTATGAATAATTTGGGCTGGAAAAGAGGAAAAAAGCTTAATTTATGGTTAAATAGGTATATTCACCTCGAATTAGCAATGATTAAAACTTTTAAGTTCAAAAAGAAAAAGAATTTAATTGGAAGAAAATAAGATGTGATAAGGTATTTATAGCGGTGGACTTTAATATTCGTATCTTTTTTGTTAAAGTCCACGTATAGCTGACGAATTAAATAATCGAATAAATTTGTTTATAATGCCGAACATAAATTATTTATCAAATTAGTTATGTTCGGCAAATGTAGTAACTGACATTACTGATATAAAAATTTACGTCAGTTACTCCAATTCGTCCAATATAGTAAACGCAACGACTAATTATGAAAATTTAGTGCGTTTACTATATATAGCAAAGGCATTATTAATTACGGAAATTTAGTGCCTTTGCTATAGTTTGTTCCCAATTAAAATAATGGATCTTTTTTATTATTTTCATGAGACGGTGGCTTCGCCCACAAACGAGTTGAGAGCGGAAAAAATGACTAGGAAACAGGAAATCAGCTAAACAAACATGAAAAAACTAATAAACATAAAAATAATGAGATGAGATAAATGAGCAGAAAATCAAAAGGTATTAATGCTGAACGCGAGCTGATTCATCTTTTTTGGAATACTGATACATGGTCAGCTATAAGGGCAGCTGGCAGCGGATGCTCAAGATATCCATCACCTGATGTATTAGCGGGAAACTCATTGAGAAAACTGGCGATAGAATGCAAATCATCAAAGGATGATAATATTTATCTTGAAAAAGAAGAAATTAATGACCTAAAAGAGTTTGGCAGAAGATTCGGCGCAGAGCCGTGGATAGGTATAAGAATAAACTCGAAAGAATGGTTTTTTCTGACATTAGAAGATATAAAAGAAACAGAGAGCGGGTATTCTGTGTCACTAGTATTAGCGAAAAGAAAGGGGTTGTTGTTCGAAGAGCTGATACGATAAAGGAGATTGTGGAATACAGTATTAGTTAAGCTTGAACACAAATAGATTTAGAACAAGAAATCCTTAAAAGAAAAAAATCTCACTAAACAAACATAAAAATAATAAGATAAAAATTCAAACTCAAAACATTTAAAAACACCCTAATTAATAAAACAAATATCATGAAAAAAATTGTTTTATCTTTTTCATATTCGCAAAAGCTCGGAAGAAATCTCGCTAAAAAGTTAAACTGTAAATTTTCTATGGTTAAAATCAAAGAGTTTCCAGACAAAGAAAAGCTTATCCAACTTAACGCTGATGTGAAAAACAAACAAGTGATTATTGTTGATAGTTTGTATATTCCTGATGAAAAGATATTAGATATATGTTTAACAGCTGACACAGCAAAAGATCTTGGTGCTAAACAAGTGATTCTTGTTGCGCCGTATCTGTGCTACTTAAGACAGGATAAAAGATTTCACACTGGCGAAAGCATCTCTTCAAAAACCATTGCCAAAATAGTTTCTCCTTTTTTTTCAAAGTTAATTACTGTAGACCCGCATCTACACAGATATAAATCATTAGGAATAATTTACAGGCTGAAAACTAAAGTGTTAACAGCAAACTATTTAATTGGTGAATATATAAAAAAACATTATACAAACCCTGTGATTATTGGACCAGATGAAGAATCTTACCAGTGGGCAGAAGTCATTGCAAAAATAGCAGGAGCAGAGGTTACTGTCTGCAAAAAAACAAGATTTTCTTCAAGAAAAGTTAAAGTATTGTTAAAAAACAATATAACTATTAAAGGGAAAGAAGTTATAATCGTCGATGATATAATCAGCACAGCACACACAATGATTGAAGCGATAAAACATGTAAAAAAATATAAACCTGTTTCGATCACGTGTATAGGTGTTCATGGATTGTTTGTAGAGAATGCATACAACAAACTTAAAAAAGCAGGAGCGGATTTAATTGTCACAACAAATTCTGTGCCGCATACAACAAACAAAATAGATTTGTCAGGTTTGATTTCGAAAGAGATTTGAGAGTTCTATTAATTTAATAGTTTTTATGTAATAAGGAGCAAAAACCATAGTATAAAAATATAAGTTGAAAATAAAAGAAAAGTAAAGAATAAGAAAAAGATAGATTAACTATTTCTTTTTCTTTCCTGCTTTTGGCTTTATGCCTAGCTTTTTCTCAATCAACCTTTGTTCAGACAAGAGTTTGGCTTCTTCATCCTCAATCTTCATTTCTTCTCGCGCTATCTTTCTTGTAATCCTTTCTATATTGAGGTCCATTCGGGCAACTCTTCTTTCCATAATAACGAGAACTCTTAGGCTGTATACTATTGCAGCTAAAGTACCAACAATAATCGCTAAAATTACAACTTCTAATGGATCAGATATAGCCATATTAATCACCTTCTTTTTTAAATCTTTTTTAGTTTGGTATGCATAACCCCGTTTATAATCAATTCGAATTAAATATGATTAGTTATGTTTTATTATTTTAGATATATTATAGTTTAAAAATGTTTCGAATAATGTTGTGTTTTTGTGATGAATAAGTAATGTTTCTGGACACTCACCCGTTGATTGCGGGTGGAAATCGTTGTGTGTGTGTTTTGGTTTAGATGAATTACCCAATCGCCCCAAGGGGCGGGGTATCATTTAGTTGGGATTTTCAGTGTTGTAAATACCCAAAAAACATTTTTTCAACCCAATCACCGCAAGCGGTGGGGTATTTACAACAAAT
>JACQSP010000028.1 GCA_016205905.1 Candidatus Woesearchaeota archaeon | reverse complement strand
AACTAATTCCTTTTGTAAGTTGGAAAGCAAAGCTTTCTAACTTCTCAGGAATCTCTGATTCCCGAGATATACAAATGTCCTTAATTTTAGTTCGGAAGTTAAGGACATTTAGTATAATTGGTCTATTTCTTTTCATTTCTGTCCTTTTTCTTTGCATTTTCCAATGCAATCTTTCTTATTACCTTTTCAACCTTAATTCTAATGCTTTTTACTGTTACATAATTATAATACACCAATGCAATTAAAAAAATAAATCCACCAATAATGAAAAAATCCAGTCTTCGGCCAAATTTTAAAACGTCTTTAATAACAAAATCCATTGAGGTCGGAAAAATAACCATGAAAATAAAGCCGATCCACAATACTATCCAGAATAAGAATGTTTCAACTGGATATTCTTTTCTTTTATAATGAAGAAATGTGAAATATAGCATTATCAAACTAAATAACAGCCCCAATATCTGTATCCCTAAAATCCCCCTTACTGCAACATCAACCATATTTACACCTTTAAGCGATTAACTGATACTAATATGTCCTTAGTGAATTTTCTCTAGTTCTATAATCTCAACGTTTAAACTATTAATTCACAGGCCAGCAAGCTTCCATTTAATGATGTTATATACTATTCTAAAGCCGTCGACAACAGTAGTTCCTTTATATTCGTCATTGTATATTGTTGGTATTGGCACTTGTGAATATCTTAATCTATGTTTGCCAATATTTGCAATCATCTCGCTTTCCATACTGTAATCTTGTGCTTTCCACCTGATTTGTCTGTATTTGTCTGCCCATACGGCTCTATAGCCGGACTGGCTGTCGCTTATCTTAACATGAAACAGCAAATTAATTATAAAGTTAATGAAATTATTGCCAAATTTCATAACAAATGGCATTTTTTTGTTGAATTTCCTAACGCCAATAGCAATATCGCACTCTTTTAATTTTTCAATAAAGAAAGGTATCATATCTGCGTCGTGTTGTCCATCTCCGTCAATAAAAACGAGAATTTTTGCATTGCTCCTAATAGCATAATCGCATCCAGTCTTTAATGCTGCACCCTTGCCTAAGTTTACAATATGCCTTAATATAATCACTCCGCTGTTTTCCGCAATATTATAACTCTTGTCAGTTGAGCCATCGTCTACGACAATAACATTTCTAACATACTTTTTGCATTTAAAAATAACCTTTTGTATATTTATCTCTTCGTTATGAATTGGAATTATGATACATACGTCTTCCTTTAGGTTTATATTCTCTGCGTTTGTCATATCTTCAACTTGTTAACTAGCTTTATCATACATGATTATAATTATTATTAGTTTTATCAGGTCTCTTCTCCATATTTAATCTTTTTACTGTGTCCCTTGTGTCCCAACACTTCCTTTATTGATATTTTCTTCAAGATTATCAAAGAATGCTTTGTATGGCTCATTCATTTCTTTTCCTTCCCAGTCAATCTTCCATACAATTATCCTTGCTCCTGTTACATCTGTCACATCATAAAACTTTTTGAAATGTTTTAATCCATGGCCTTCAGCATAAAATAATTTTGTAAATATACTTCCTGCATGCAGTGGATGTGATAATACAATTTCATAATTGCCGTCTTGTGTAGGAATTAATGTTCCTGAAATGCCTATTTTAGTAAGTTCATCTTTTCCATGAATCAATTCAAATCCTTCTTTGGTTGGAATATATAATTCATTAAGATAAAATTTTTCATTATTCTTTCCAAGATTTCCACCGATAAAAGCATCTTTGTTCTTAAGATTAATTTCTAGCTTCGTTACTTGATTGGATATTGGTACAGGACATTCTATCTTATCTTTTATTTCTGTACCATTAATCTTTACTTTGGTGCAACCAACAGGCTTTCCTCTTACATAACCAGGCCATGTTGCAACCCATTGATCTGCAGGCGTTGTTTTTATTTCACCATAATATTGTTTAGCATCTTCATCTGATAAGTTAAACTCTTCTTTAAGAATTTTTATTCCATCATCCTTATTTTTATCCTGAACTTTGCTGTACATACTAGATTTCTTAAAATCCCAAGAGCCAAAATGGCCCCATACACCAGATTTAGATACCATATCTTCTGACGTTATAAAATAATCTTGTGGTGGGTCACAATGGGTTCTGCTGAGTAAATAATTAATGTCATCTTCAGAAATATTATTCTCTTCTAGCATTTCTCTTGCTCTTTCTTTATCGACAAGTATTATTTGGTCAAGCAGTTCTTTTGCTTTTACACCATCGCCAAAAATCTTGTTTAACCTGTCATAGGGATAGTTTTTGCCGCAAACTAATAATCTTAATACACCTACAGACTCTTCTTCTGTTTTAGCAAGCATTAATTTTCCTAGCCAATGTGCTTGTGGTTTATCTTGACCACCGCCGTCTAAAGTAACTCCTCTGTCTGCTATGGCTTTGAACCAATGTCCAAAGTCCCACCATGAATTAATTATTGCTGTCTTGTTAGAATCTTCTTTTATTTTTGTCAATGCTTCATACCATTGATCATTAATTAAAGGTATTTCATTTCTCGCAACTTGGTTGGCTGCACTTATGGGTTTAAGCAGCAGTATAGCTATGAACACAATTAAAATTGCATAACTTAAAGTTTTGTTTAAATTAATTGTTTTTGAGAGAAGATTTGTTAATTTTCTTACAATAATGCCTGTAAACGTTCCAAGACAGATTGCATAAGCAGGCACAAGCAGCAGGCTGAACCTTACTCCTCTGCTTACTGAGAACATTGTCCCAAACAAATAAATTGAAAATAATAATGGATAAAGTATATTGTATTCTACATATTCTTCATACTTGTCGTCTTTTCTTTTTCTCATTTTTTCTTCCCAGAACAAGACAAATATGAATTTGACAATAACAGGAATACTTAGCAAGAAAACAAAAGTAGCAACAGAACTGAAAGAATCTCTAAAATAAATCATTAATGCAAACCAAATAGTTGAGCCGCCAAGTATGAACAAATCTTCAGTTTCAATATCCTTATTAACATAAAATGATAGCATTATCCCGAGTAGTGTGAAGAATACAAGCAATTTACCGCCGACAGTCTGGAATATTGTGCCAACATCACCGGGATTTAATTCAGCAACTGTTGTGAAAACATTAGGCCATATATCTTTTACTGCGACATCTTTTAATTCTAAAAACATCACTAATGCTTTAGGGGCATCTTTAAACTCATGGAACTTGTTAAACAAACTTGTTCCAATCCCACCAAATATTAAGACTAAAATTAATACTATAATTAATCCTCGAATATCTTTGAACACGAATCTTTTGTGGAAAATCATCTTAATTATTCGGAAAGCAATAATCCCTATTATTAAAAAGATGCAGAAATTTACAATAAACATCCAGCCACCCCATGCGTAAGCATATAATCCCATTGACAAGCCGCATAATGCACAAAAAGCAATTCTTTTTTTGATATCTTCATATTCAATTGCAAGGATTAAGAACAAGAATATTAATAGTGGAAACAGAATGTTATAAGAGTCTGTGTCTGAAAATCCAGCAGCAGTCCTTGACAGAGCAAACGGGTTTATTGCTAAAAATATGCCTGCCATTACTCCACCTAAATCTCCTGCAATCTTTCTTACAAGGAAATATGCTGGAATTATGCCTAATGTATACATTATAACTGGAATATAAAACGCAACAGTTCTCAAAGGTACATCAGAAAATAAATTGACAAATTTGTACAAGTAAACTTCTGCAGTAACATGTAACCATTGTATCTTAGAAGTGCTGCTGCCTTGCTTATTTTTAATATCATCTTCTAACAGAGGCGCTAAGCGATGATTGTCAAAATACAAGCCATTAATCTTAACATCCATATCATATCCATGCTCAATATAATTTCTAGCATCTCTGTACCATGACCATGGATCAATTTCATGCAGATAAACCTGTCCTGTTTCGTCCTGAAACTGCGCTCTTAATTGTTTAGCGCTCATTTCTGCCTGCTGGTTCATTGTATCTTCATTTTGCGCAAGAAATCGTTTAAATTCATCTTCAATCAAAGCATTTCTGTTTGCTTCCGGTAGATTTGGATATTGCTGGTTAATCTGCTGCCCAATTTGGCTTTTATAATAATTATTTACATTGTTTCTCCCCCAGTCATCTGCCACAGGCATAAATGCTGGCTGCAGCCTAAGAAAAATACTAAGAATAATTGGTATTAAAATTAGGAAAAATGTTTTATTCTTTTTTATGAACTCTATTGTAGAAATCCCCTTATTTTTTTCACGTTGGCCATCATCTTGTTCGTCTTTACCTTCTTTTTTTCCAGAAAAGGAATCTTTAATTTTATTGTAAATATTTTTTACATTAAACGCTTTTTTTAAGTCAATAGAATATTCTTCATTCTTGTCTGTGCTCTTGCTCTCAACACCTTTTTCTTCGTTCATCTCTCCCATGTATAAAACCCCTCTAACAATTAATATAAAATTTAATATATTTTATTTTGGTCTTTTAGTGTATATACTTCTAACTCTTCCCAGCATTTATTGTCAAAATTTTATAACATATATAAATATTATGATTTATTTGGAAACATGAAATTATAATGTCATGCATAATATTAAATATAGTGGAGGAACTAAATAATTGTCAATTTAGTCTAGTGCCTCGTATATAGCAACGGCATTATAAATTATAAAAAGTTAGTGCCGTTGCTATACAATACATTATTGCTCTCCACACACAATAAGTTCTGCTCACAACCCGTTTGTGGGACGCAGTCCACCGTCCCACGAATTTTTTAAAGTTTTTTCTTTTTAAAGTTTTTTGAAATCATTGTATAAAACCAAATTTGTGAAAATGAAAAATTAAATAACAAAAAATCACCAAATTGCCTTCAAAACAAACTTAGCCAGCCGTGGCTCGCTGAAAAATAATTTTGTCAGTAATTTTATGCTGCTGTCTCTGCTATGCTTTTCTAAAATATTTTTTACACCATTATTATCCAATGACCGCAACAATTCCAAATAATCTTTCTCAGAGAACCTGTTTAAAAGATTCCTTAACATAGAATGGATTTTAAGCTCCCGCTTAACTTTTTTTATTTCATTTTCATAATTATTGCCTTCTGCAATTGACTCTGCCAATATCTTTGCGCATCTTAGTCCAGGAACAATGCCTCCGCCGGTTGTTGCTTTTACATGCCCTGCTGCATCACCAACTATATAATAATAGGCATTTGCAGATTGAGATGATTCTATTTGGGAATAATTTGTATTATTATTATTACTATCATCTTTTTCAATTCTTAATTGTTTGTACACTTTATAATCTGAATCAAAAAAAGGTATTGGCCCTGCTTGTAGGCTAATCTTCTCTTTAATAATATCCTTTTTTATTAACGCATTGGCAAACATCTCAAAATATTGGTTTGGCTGTTCAGATGCAACACCAACTCTGGCAGTTTCCTCACTTTCTGGAACAACCCACCCAAAAAAATTAGGGCAAATGTCGCCTAAAAAAATGTTAATTGTATCTTTTTCAAAATTTCCTTTAAATGTCATTTGTTTGCCGACATAATGTTTCAGCTGCTTTTCAGGATTAATAATTTTTCCGATGAGGCTGGATGGTCCGTCAGATCCTATTAAATGCTGTGTTTTTATTCTCATCATTTCTTTTTCATCATTTTTTTTTGCATTTTTTTCTACATCCCCGCCCATTCTTCTTTTCACATTACCATCCACTTTGTCTTCATTGAATTTTAGTCTTCTGTTAAGGGGTTTTATTAAAATCTCATTTTTCTCAAGGCCAATAAACCTGTGGCTGGTAAATATTTTTGCGCCATTATCTTTTGCACTTTCAGCGAGGTAATTGTCAAATTTATACCTGTCAAGAACATATTCATTTAGCTTTATTTTTACAGAAGTATTCCCGCAGAATATCTCAGCATGTTTTATTTCATTGGCGAGAAACTCTTTTTTTATCTGCATAATCTCTTTGATGCTCTCTGTTACCAGTCCAGTGCATGCAATTGGCTTTCCTATCTCAGCATGCTCCTCAAAAACCTCGACGTTAAATCCTTTTTTAGCCAGCTCTGAGGCAGTATAACATCCAACAGGGCCTGCGCCGATTATGCAAACATCTTTTTTGTTTATTCTTTCATTCATTTTCTTGTTGAGAATTTCTTACAATTAAAAAGATTATTAAACAACACACTTAAATAACACACAACCTCTAAATTCACGTTTACCTTATCTATCCTAAAGTAACAACACAATCAAAACATTTAAATAGGGCATTGCATTTCCTGCTTTACGTATATCCTAACTTCAGTATATTCAAACATTAATTATCTTATTTGGAAAAGCGAATACTGTGACCTTTAGGTCACAGATGAAGTCTTTTCCAAATTTAAAAATGCCAACTGTCAATACTGCAACTTTTAGGTTGCAGATTGTTGGCATTTTTTTTATCTTAAAAAGGGGGAAATTCAACAAATTAAACGAATCATATTAATTATAGGAGGCATAAATACATGATAGCAGGCAGTGAAGGTGGTTCACCAGCAAATTTACAGGATTTAATTCAATCAGCTATATTGCAGTTCACTAATGGTTTTCCTCAGGAACCAGCAGAGCAACAAAAGGCAGATTCTACTTTACGAGAGCTTGTAGATAATTTTGAAGGTATTACAGCTTTGCCGCATGCAGAAAAATTTCCAGTCTTTAAATTAATTGCTTCTTATTGTGAGCCACACGGTGCACAATATTCTGACGGTGTTCAAATGGTAAGAACAAGGGAAAGAGCATATAATTTAATCTACACCACTGACGAGAATAACGTACCTTTTGCAGAAAAAAAGGCATTTCTTGAACAAAGAGTTATGTCACATACCACCAATCAATCTTTAACCTCTTCTGAAATACGAAACATAGTAACTGAGCAAAGAAGATTTGTAAGAAATCTAAGGTACATTGGCGGATTAAGAAGCACATCTGAAGCAGTTAAGTATATAGAAGCTAATTATAAATTATTCAAACCGGCTTTGGAAGCAGAAGGATTATTAAAAACACATTCTTTATGGCCAGATACTGGTGATTATGTCAAACTAAGAGAAGAGGCAAAAAGATATGATATGTTAAATCCAACATCAAGAGAGACAAAAGCAAAGGACAGCTTCTTTCATGGTGATATTGTTCCACGTAGTCTTATCTTAGCAACAGTGGGTGTTGCTGCTGTTGTAGTTGGCACTTATTTATATGCTACTGTTTTCAACGCAACAAATGACTCTGATTCACAAACACCACAAAAAGACGAACAAACAGTTGAAGCACAACCATCACCTGCACATTATTTTCATCAATATCAGCAATCAGCATCATTTCCTACTAAATATGTTATAGGCAAAGGACAAGAAAAAACATTTGGTGCATTATCACAACAATGCATAAGTGGTTTTACACAATATTTAGAAGCAAATGGCGTCTCAGCTGAAGGTCTAGACGTGAAGTCACCTTGCAACCATCTTATTTATGATGCCATTAAAAGATATGGTTGTAATGTAGATGGTAATGACTATTTATTAGAACCAAATGGCAAACAGGTTAGTAAAAAGAGACAAATAACAATAGATTCGCGTTTTTGAATTAAAAGTCAAAATAAAATAATACTAACTTAAAATTAGGGGGTAAATAAAAATGGTAACTATTAATAGAAATTATGTAACAGCCGGTTTATTAGTATTAGGAGTTGCAGCAGTAGGTTTTCTTTTGAAAGATAAAATATCCGCATGGTATTCTCAAAAAGGCGGTGAAGAACAAGAAGAGAAAGATGTTCCGAGATATGTTGGAGAAGCCCTTCAAAAGTGGTTAGATTCTGACAATTTTCAAAAATACAAAGATTCAGAATATTTTCCAGCATCATTTGCTATTCCAAAAGGCAAGCCAAAAACAATTGGGGCTTTAGTAGATCAGTGCACTACAAGCGCTGGTGTCTATTATGGTTCAATGGGTGGTTTACCATCTGATTTTCCTAAGCAGGATGTTGCTGTTGCATGCAGTGCATATCTTTTAGAAGAGCTTGCAAAAGCAGGCTGCTCACCAAAGAAAAGCGGAGCAATTTATTGCAATGGGAACGCTGTTAAAAAACAATCTACTTTCGAGGTTGTCGTGGACACTTCACTTGAAAATCATGTTGGTAGTTATACAAATGTTGGGGGGAATTTAAAATGAATCTTACAAACATAATACATAATGCAGAAGAATATGCAAATAAAGCTCTTAGTGCAGTAGGTTTTACTGCTGCAAGTGTAATATTAGCTTACACAAGTCTTACAGCACTGCCATCAAATGCAAATGCTCAACAATCTAATAAGCCAACAGTTAGCATTCCTGATGTAAGGTCAAGTTTACCAACTGCTGTTCCTTCAAGATCAATTTATAGTGATGAAGATGAAGGAACACCATTACCATTAGGACAAGGCGTATATATTAATGGTAAATTAGTTCAAAGAAAATTAACTGCAGAAGAAAAAGCAGCATTAAAAAGAGCAGAGAGAGATACAAAAGCAGCAGAGCAAGGAAAAATGCCTTACTGCGATACTTTACCTGCATCTTGTACTAGTAAAAAAATTGGTAAATACAATAAACAACCAAAAGTATGTGAAAATTATCATCCAAGAGGCAGATATTATGCAGGAAATGGAAAAGTTGATTTTACTAATGATATGAAATGCCAAGATTCAGATCCTAAAATGAACTGGCAAGACTGGTTAAAAGGATGGTATAACACACATAAACAAAAGAAACAAGAAAAACCAGCTCAAGCAGTTGTACCACCTGCACTTCCAGCGGTAGGTTACATAGAAACAGGCGAAACAAAAAAAGTAACAGAACCAGTTGTAGAACAACCTCAAGAGCCAACTATTCCAGCAGAACCTCAAGAGCCAACAGCAGGACAAGACAAATACACTGTATCTCCTACATTTGTATTTCCAACACAAAGAGGAAAAAACGCAGTCAGTTTTGGCTACAAACAAATTATCAGAGGAAATGACAAGAACGATACTTTTTTAGTAGAAGTAGGATATGACAGAGCATTAGGCAGATTTATCCTCGGTGCAAGAGCATTAGTTGGCGCACAATATCCAAATGTAAGCTCTTCAGAGCCAGAAGAAAAAGGCGCTACTGTACCAAATCCTCAAAGCTTAGACCAAATGTTTTCAAGAGAATATACTTACAAAACAACCTCAGAAGGAAAAGGTATGTTGGATACATTTGGATTGCAGGCAGTTGCAGGATTAAATGTATATCAGAAAGACGATGGCAGCTTTGGTCTTGATGTATTGCTTAAAGGCGGTGCAGTTGCTGTTTTGACAGAAATAGAAAATAGAAGTCTTGTCCAAGCAGTGCAATCACCTAACTATGTATTATCACAAAAGTCTGCTCCAACGAGCACAAACAACGAAGCAAGATGGTATCCTGATTTCGGTGGAGAAATAAGATTTAACTTGGGTGATAATTATTTCCTAGGTCTTGGTGGCGGAGTAACTGGAGTTAACAATCCACAAGGAAACGTCAACGCTAATGCAGGATTTAGATTTTAATGATTAAGGTTAAAGCTTTTTGAGCTTTTCCTTATTTTTTATTTTCATTAAAATCATGCTTATCAAACATTCAATAATAATAATAGTGAAAGAAAAAAACAGCGAGGTACTCAAAATGAAGAAACTATTTTTTATATTTGCAGCAGTGCTGTTGCTATTTTCAGGAATAGCGAACGCAGAAATAATATGGAATGATAATTTAATGTGGTGGAACACAGACAGTTTTGTCTGGCTCCAGAATAATGCTGCAGCAGGAAAGACAGCTACTATTGATAATGGACAGTCAATAAGCTTTAATTCAGGCAGCTTCGCCTCGCAGATTGGCGAAAAGATTCATGCTGTCGCAGAATTAGTTGATAAAACTGGCAAAATAACACAAGTTACTGCAAAAGAGTTTACAATAACAAATGGTGGTTATACTCCTTATTTCACAGGAACAGTTTCACAAACACAATATAAAAAATTAGGTACTTACTCTTTAAGAATTACTCTCTCTGTTTCAGGTGAAGAAGATTTAATAGATTATATTACATTAAACGTACAAGAGCCTGTACAATCAACAAATCATAATCCTGTTGCTCAGTTTACATTTACACCAGCTAATCCTAATGTTAATCAGGTTGTTTCTTTTATCAGCACAAGTTCAGATGTTGATGGAGACACATTAACATATTCATGGGATTTCAAAGACGGCTCTACAAGCACATTACAAA
Source organism: Candidatus Woesearchaeota archaeon (assembly GCA_016205905.1). Lineage (GTDB taxonomy): Archaea > Nanobdellota > Nanobdellia > Woesearchaeales > DSVV01 > JACQSP01. The sequence goes on along the minus strand of JACQSP010000028.1, from coordinate 4,482 downwards.
ATCCAAACCACAAGTTTACAAAAGACGGTTCAAATGCAGTTTCTTTGACAGTTACAGACGAGTTAGGATTAACAGACACAGTAACTCATACCATAAATGTTGACAAAACAACTGTCGCAAATACCTGTCCTGCAAATGTTGATTTTACATTTTCACCAAACACTCCTATTGTTGGAGAAGTTGTTACTTTTACAGCAAGTGCAACTGACGCAGAAAATAATGCATTAACATATTCATGGAATCTTGACAGTGATGCTGCACCAGAAGCGACTGGAAAAACAGTAAGCGCACAATTCTCAGAAGCTAAAACATACAAAGTATCTTTGACTGTAAATGACGGCAATTGTGATACTGTTGCTTCAAAAAATGTTGTTGTTAGCAAGAGCGAGCTAGAAGTAGCCTCAATCAGCTGTTTTAACACAGTTGTTGTAGATCATCCTCAAAGCTGTTCTGTTGAAGTTAAAGCAAACAGTTTGCCAGTTTCATTCGCAACAGCCAAACTATATTATATTAATGGCCAGTACCTTGGCTCATGCCAAACCTCTTTGGCAGGAAAATGCCAGGTAAAGTTCACTGAAACATCAATTGGCATGAAAAAAGTTACTGCAACAGCTGAAAAAACAGGATATTTACCAGATCTTTCTAAGAGTGTAGTTTCCACTTATGTTGTTCTCGACGAGAAATATGACATACTTAACTTAGAAACCTATGCTTCATATTCAGATATGGTAGCGAACAATCCAGACCATACTTTTTACAGAGGAGAGCCAATCTATATTAAATTCCAAGTAGAAGATATGAACACAAATGCTTGGGTAACAGATCCTAATGTAATAACAGAAGCATGGTTGGTCAGCTCAGCAGGCGGCAAAGCATCTTTAACAAAATTACAAGCTCCTGCAAACTGGTATTATTATAAGTTAGACCTTATTCCATTGAACCACGAGTTTTTTGGAGAGAGCCAAGCATTTGCATTTGCATTTAACTTTGTTGATCAAACAGGCGGAGAAGAATATGTTGACTTAACTATTTTAAACAACCCACCGCAGATATTTGGAATGCCTACTCTAATTAAAGTGCCACCAACAACCTTACTTAACCTTGAACCATTTGAATCTGATAAAGAAGATAATTTAGCAGTCGGAGCAGATGGTATGAGCTGGGAAATATTGAGTGTAACAGGCACATTATTCACAGCAGATGTTGTTGGCAAAGAATTGCATATCCAGCCAATTGCAGGTGTTTCTGGACATGAGCAAGTAACATTAAGGCTTCATGATTTAGATACATTAAATGGATTAGACATGAATTATGCTGAGCAGTTAGTTATGGTTTCAGTAAATGAAGGTTCTTTATTTGAAACAGCGATTATTGCCAGCCCATCAACAGGAAATGCGCCATTAACAGTTGCATTTACAACTCATACAGAAGGTGGGGTTGGACCATTTACTTATGAATGGAATTTAGGAGACAACAGTGGTGTTGTTACAGACAAGAGCACTGTACATACATACCAATTCCCAGGACAATATTTAGTTAGCTTAAAAATTACAGATTTCTTAGGCAATATTGCCGAGGATACAGCAGTTATAACTGTAATTTCACCAACACTAACAGCTGATATTTTAATAAATGGTGTAAGCCAGGATTCAGTTTCAGGCAATGCTCCACTTAATGTTGGATTCAGCTCACTTGTAAACGGTGCAATAGGTGCTGTAACATATCAATGGACAGTTGCTAATAGTGTCCAGACAGTTTACACTTCACCTGCGTCAACAACTTTGTCATCTTTAAATTATATTTTCGGCGCTGCAGGAACATATACAGTAACATTGCAGGTTACAGATTCAACTGGCAAATCAGCAAATGATTTTGTTACTGTTAATGTTGACCCATCTTCAACTGTATTTTCAGTAAATATTGTTGCAACCACAACTGGTGGCGGAGCGCCATTGACAGTTGGTTTTGTTGCAGATGTAAGCGGTGCAGCTGGGCAATTAACATTTGACTGGTCAATTATAGGTCCAAACGGACAACCAATTTTCCCTGCTGATCAAGGCGAAGAAATGATTTCAAAACAGCAAGGATTCACATATACATTTACAGAACTTGGCGATTATATCGTAAGTATTGTCGTTACAGACGAGTTTGGCAATATGGTAAGTGACCATTTAGTTATTCACGTCGAGACAGAACAGGGCGTTGCAGTAGTAATCAAAGCAGTTCCACAAAGCGGTCATGCACCATTGGAAGTAGAGTTTACTGCTGAAGTGCTTTCAGGAAATGCACCATTTACTTATTCATGGGATTTGGGCGATGGAGCAGCTTCAGATAAATCATCTTTTAAACATGTTTTCGAGAAAGAAGGCGTTTATGAAGTAACTTTGACAGTAACAGATGGCGATGGTGACACTGGAACAGCAACAGTTACAATAAATGTCAAAGATACAAAGACACCAGTAACATCAAGAAAAGTAGTTGAATGGACCAACTTGAAATTGCTTGGCGGAGAGACTTATGCACCTGGCGATATGGTAGAGCTTTTAGTAAATTTCAAGAATGAAGCAAACTGGGATTTGGAGAATGTAAAAATTACCTCAATAATTCCAGAATTAGGAGTAAAGAAAAGCGCAGGTCCGTTTGATTTGGATGAAGGCGACGAGACGACAAAAATATTATACCTTCAGCTGCCATACGACGCTCCTCAGGGCGAGTATGACATTAGGGTTGTAATAAATAATGACGGCGACGACAAAATACATAGAATCAAACACAGAAAGATAACAATAGAATAAGAAAAGAAAATAACAATTGAATAAACAAATAACACTAAAGTAAATTTAACAAAAATATTTTTAGATTTTTTATTTTAAGTGTTTTTGTTTCATTTGTTTATTGGTTGTTATGGTTGTTTAATTTTCAATAAAAAAGAGCTGAAATAAGCGGAAATTACCGAAAGATTTAAATATCACTAGGTATTTCTCCACTTAATAATAGTCATTTATAATCTTCACTCAACTGAAGTGTTGTTATAAAAAATCTGAAAAAAAAACAAAAAAAACAGAGACAGAATTAAGATAATAAAAAATTGTATGGGGGTAAATTAAAATGGATTTTAAGAAAATGTTTAGTGCTTTGTTTGTGATTTTAGTTACCTTAGTAACTATCGCAGGCGCAAGCGCAAAGGAAGTAGCTCCAGGACAATTGCCTGTGAGTGTAGAAATTAAGTTTGACGGCGATTTATTGGATGCAGGCAATGTCGTAAATGACATAAATAAAAATGCAGACTACGAAGTTGAAGTAAAAGTAGTTGCTATGCATGATCCAGCTGAGCTAGACTTAACAAAACTAACTACATTGAAAGACTTATCTGTTGAAGCAGAAATCAATGGTTATAACCACAATGGCCAAGTATATGCAATTGATTTTGAAACAATTGGCGATCTTGCACAGGACCATTCAGAAAAAGTAACCCTTAACCTAAACTTACCATACAAATTAGACGAGGGCGAATACAGCTTAACAGTTAGAGTTTCTGACAAATTAAATGATTTTACAAAGAAATACATTTTATACATTGAGCCACAAGAGAACAGCATGATAATTAAAGATGTTGTATTTTCACCATCAAGCACTGTTCTAGCAGGAAAAAGCTTACTAGCAACAATTTACATGAAAAACATTGGAAACAATGATGAAACAGATGGTTTGAAAGTAAACGTAAACATTCCAGCTTTGGGCGTTTCAGCTACTGACTATGTTGACAGCTTGGACGAAAACGAAGCAACAAGCTCAGAAGAGCTTTGGCTAGTTGTTCCAAAATGCACTCCACAAGGAGAATATGACGCTGTTGTATCAGTAGGCTTCAAAGACGGAGACAAAGAAGTTTCCTCAACCCAAACAATCACTGTTTTAAGCGATGTTAATGACAAATCATGCCAGGGAACTGCTCAAACACAAAAGACAATCATAGCAGTTGCATCTGAGCCACAGGATGTTGTGCAAGGAGAAGGTGTTGCAATCTTCCCATTGACAATGACAAACGCAGGCACAGAAAGCAAGACATATGTTGTTGAAGTTGACGGTTACCAGGATTGGGCAAAGGTTAGCATGAGCCCATCTAGTGTAGTTGTTGTTCAGCCAAGCGAAGCAAAAGCAGTTTATGCTTATGTTAGCGCATTGGGCACAGCATCATTGGGAGAACACATGTTTTCAGTAACTGTTAAATCAAATGGAGAGACATTAAAGCAAATCCCATTAAAAGCAAATGTAGTTGCATCACAAACAACCACTCAGCCAGCATCCACTTCAGGTAAGTGGGATGGCGTCAAGAAAGGGCTTGAAGTTGGCTTGATTGTCTTGATAGTTTTGCTTGTTATCTTGGGTTTGATAATCGGATTTAACAAGTTAAAAGGCAGTGATGAAGACGACTTAGACGAAGAAGACAAGAACTATTACTAAGTTTTTGTTTTTATTTATTTT
>JACQSP010000026.1 GCA_016205905.1 Candidatus Woesearchaeota archaeon | reverse complement strand
TGCCCCCTACGGGGTGGCGAGTAGGGCAAATTCCGCAGAATTTGACCGTCACCTGCCATAATCATCATCACCGCCGACAGATACTTTTGCAGATTTTAATCTAAAAAAGACGTCAAGAACTCAAAAAATATTCAGCATAATACCCTATATGCCTAAAACCTTGTCTAGTGGGGTTTTATGGCGTATAAATGAAGTTTTTGATGGGTTGTGACCCTGTTTTCTGTAACTACTTCTTAGTTTTTTGGTTAGTTTTCTGGAAAAAGTGATGTATATTCCGAAAAAATCTATTCTCTCTTCGTAAATTTCCACTGGACAAAATATGCACTGGACAAGTCGGTGTGAAATATATAAAGGAGTTTAGTATCTTTCCATATATTAAAATTTAGAGGTGTATTTATATGGAACAAAATATTTATTTGCCAGATTTAATAACAAAACATGGATTGAGAAGAGGTCTTAGCCACAGAACAATAAAAACATACAGGCAATGTATCAAAAAATTCTTCTCAATATGCAATAAACATCCGTTAGAAGTGAATAAAAAAGATATACATGATTATCTCGACAATCTAATTCAGAAAGGAGCTGGTGGCAATACTGTTAATGTTTATTTGAATGCGTTAAGATTTCTATACTTTGATGTTTTCAACAAAAAACTTATGGTAAGGATAAGGTATTCCAAAACACCAAAAACATTGCCAACTGTGCTTACAAAAGAGGAAGTAAAAAGGCTTATTGATGCCATTGATAACACAAAACACAAATTAATTGTAAAATTATTGTACTCTGCTGGTTTAAGGGTTAGTGAACTAGTTAACTTAAAAATTTGTGATTTAGAATTAGATAAAAACTATGGTTGGGTTAGGCATGGAAAAGGCGATAAAAATCGACTGTTTATTATTGCAAGTTCAATTAAAAACGAAATAATTGATTATATTAAACAGGAAAATTTAACAAATGAATCTTGGCTTTTTGAAGGTGCAAAATATAATCATTTAAGTGTGGCTTCTGTGCAAATGATAATTAAGAAAGCGGCAAGGAAAGCAAAGATTACCAAGAATGTTCATCCACACACTTTGAGGCACAGTTTTGCCACACATCTTATTGAAAATGAGTACGATGTTCTATCTGTTCAATCATTGCTTGGACATTCTAAGGCTGACACAACAATGACTTATCTACACATTGCTTCCCCTAAAATGATTAATGTGAAAAGTCCGATTGATAATTTATGAGTTTAGAGTCTTATTTAATATAATAAGCGACCTGAATTTTTATACAAGTAGTGTCACTTACTACATTTGTCGAACATAACTATTATATATACAACATTATATGATTCATGAATTCTTTAGTTTAGGGTAATTTTCATGTGCAACATTTATATATCTCCTTGACAATCTTACTTGTTCTATGATCCATGCAATTAAATCCTTGGCAGTTGAATCTTTGATGGAAAAAGCCAATAAAGTGTATTTAGCTAATTTTCCTGCTGAAACTAATTTTGAAAGAGCTTTATTTTTCAGCTGGTATTGCTCCATAAGAGACTGCAAGTTTTGTTATATGTCCACTCAGCCAAATGATAATAAATATCAAAAGATAGGTAGAAGAACAACTGAAAGCCTGCTTGCAGAAGCTTTGCTGATAAAACATTTAAGATGGGAAGTTGGATTTCTTTCTGGCGGCAAAGGCGCCTATACTGCAGATGGTTTTTTAGATTTAGTCAAAAAGCTCAATATTATATTTGGCGAAAAGGTATGGATAAATATTGGCGCAATAAAAAAGGAAGAATTAGAAAAGCTTCAGCCTTATATTAAAGGTGTTGTTGGCAGCATAGAGACAGTCAATAAAAAAGTTCATGATTTTGTCTGTCCTTCGAAGCCAGTCGAACCTTATTTAGGCATGTTTAATGACGCAACACAATTAAGCATAAAAAAGGCAATAACTATTATTCTCGGCCTTGGAGAAACAGAAGATGATTTCCCGGCATTAGAAAACTTGATTAAACAGTATGGTATTGACAAAATACATTTTTATGGGCTAAATCCTCACAAAGACACAGTGTTTGAAGGATTCTCTGCTCCTACAAAATATTATCAGGCATGGTGGATTGCTAAAACGAGAATAACATTTCCAAAGATAGATATTCAGTTTGGCATTTGGGATGACAGAGCAGACAGAGTAGCGTTCTTATTAAATGCAGGCGCAAATTCAATCAGCAAATATCCTGCGCTAAAGGCCTTCGGCACAAAAAGCGCATTTGAGCTTGAAGAACAATGCAAATTAGCAGGAAGAAAATTTAAAGGCACTCTTACTAAACTTCCAGAGTTAGACTGGAATAATCTAGTTGATGAATTAGAATTAGATAAAGATTTAAAACAAAAAATTAAAAAAAAGTTAAATATTTACCTTAAAAACATGGGAAAATCCCTTGAGGAGCATCCAACAGACTGCCATTAAATACACTCTCAAACCGCAGATTACAATAAATCATTATAACAAAAACACTTAATAAAAAAAATTAGTGAATAAAAATGAATTCCAAACAAACCATCATTAAAATTGTAAAAGAAATAAGGTTTTTTTTTAAGAAAAACAAAGCAGATAAGGCCATAATCGGAATTAGCGGCGGTGTTGACAGCGCTGTTACCTGCAAGCTTTGTATTCTTGCATTAGGTAAAGAAAAAGTTATAGGAGTTTTAATGCCAGAAATTGGACTAACTAAACAGGAAAATATAAATGATGCGAGAGATTTCTGTGAAAAAGAAGAAATAAAATATTTACTGCAGCCAATTAATAAGATGCTAATTAGCTATCAGTTTAATGTTCCAATAAACAAATTAGCTTACATGAATCTTAAAGCAAGAATCAGGGCTAATATACTTTACAGTTATGCAAATACTTTCTCAGAAAAGTTTGATCCAAAAAACACCAATAATAACAAACAAAAGTCTAATGTACAGGTTCTGGTTGTTGGCACAGGCAACAAAACAGAGGCAATGATGGGTTACGGCACAAAGTATGGTGATTTAGCCTGCGATTTATTTGTCATTGGTGATTTATTTAAAAAAGAGGTTTATGAAATTGCCAACTATTTGAAAATTCCTGAAAGTATAATTAACAAGATACCTACTGCAGAGCTTTACGAAGGCCAGACAGACGAGAAAGAAATGGGAATTACTTATAAAGAGCTTGATAAACAATTAATGTCTGGAAAATTAAGCAAGAGAATAAAAGAGCGTGTCTTAGCAAACGAACATAAACGAAAATATCCTCATATAATCAAGGTGCATTGATTGGTGAAATAGATTAATCTATTTTTTTAGTGAATGTGGCTTCGCCTTGAAACTATAGTAAGTAACCTAAACTTTTTTATATAACACCCATTATTCTACCAATCTATGATACTCGTAGACGTTCATTCACATATGTACAGCAAACAGTTCAAGGAGGATATAGATGAAGTAATAAAAAGAGCGGAAAATGCAGGCGTTAAAGCGATAATTGCCGCTGGTGTTGACGAAAAAACTAACAGAGAAACCCTTGAATTAGCTAAAAAGTATAATCTAGTAAAAGCAGCATTAGGAATTTATCCGCCAGATGCATTAGAAAGAGAAACTGGAAAATCATCTCAGCTGAAACCAATTCAAAGTATTGACAAAGAAATTAAATTTATCGAGAGCAAAAAGAATGAAATAATTGCATTAAGCGAATTTGGATTAGATTACCTTTCAGAAGATGCTGATAAGAAAACCCAGCAGGAAATTTTTGTTAAGCTCTTAAATCTTGCTAAAAAGATAGACAAGCCAGTTATTGTTCATTCAAGAAAAGCCGAGGCAGATGTGATTGATATTCTTGAAAAAGAAAACATGAAAAAGGTTGTGCTTCATTGTTTTTGCGGAAGAACCTCGCTTATAAAAAGAGCAATAGAAAAAGGATGGTGTTTTTCTATACCAACAAATATTGTTAAAAGCCAGCAGTTTCAGGATATGGTTAAAATAGTTCCTTTGCCACAATTGTTGACTGAAACAGATGCGCCTTTCTTATCACCATATAAAGATGCTGCAGGAAAGAGCAAAAGAAATGAGCCCAGTTTTATTATTGAATCTATTAAAAAAATTGCAGAGATAAAAGGTATGACTCAGGAAGACATTGCAAATATAGTTTTTAGCAATTATCAGCGGTTATTTTTATGAATGATTACCGTATTTTTTGCGGAGAAAATTGACAGTAGCATAATCCACATCACATAATAATTATGCACAATCTATTCTTTATTTCTTTTTTAGAGCGTTTATTTTCATAACTTTAGAATCCACATTTTCTTTTAGTTTTGCATATTTTCCTTTCAGATTTTGGTAATGAGAGCCATTTTTAAAACTATGATATTTGTATTTAATGTTATGATACCCATTTTTAAGATTATGATAATTTTTTTTTATATTCCTGACAACAGAAATAAATCTCCATATTAATCTTGTATCTTTTCCCGGCAAAAATTCAATATTAAAATTATCGCCGTAGTTGAGTATGTAGCTTGGCCTGTAACCTCTGTCTCTCTGCCAGCTGCCCCAATTGTAAAAATTAGTATTTTTTATTTTTCCCTTGGTTGGAATATGTGTATGTCCAAAGACAAGATAATCTGAGTCAGAAAAAATATAATGTTTTCTTCTCAAAGCTATCCATACTGTTGGAAGGTCTAACCCAAACCATAATCTTGAAAACCTTAAAGCAATAGGCAATCCTAATTTTTTAGAAACACGGTTGATGCGCTCTTCACTGTACACAAAAATAGATGCAAATATGCTAAACAAATTTCTGTATTTATCAAACTCATGTCCATGAAGAACCTTGACTTTTTTGTTGTTTGAAGTGAGATATTCATAAAACGCTCTTACTATAAATCCTGACTTTTCAAGTTCTTCCAAATCATTGTCGTGGTTTCCTCTTAGAAAAACAACAGGTTTGTGCTTCAGCGCCTCAAAGAGGTTGTAATGTATAAGCATAAGCTCAGCAATACTTTCCCCTCTCCATGGATCAAAAGTATCTCCTCCTATAATAATGCAGTCAAACTCATCACTGTTTACAAGTTGAACTAGCTCGTTCTCCAGCGTAAAATTAATATCGCCTAAGTGAAGGTCTCCTAATAATAATACTTTGTTATGTTTTTCCATTTTTTTTATTTCACTCCTAAAAACATAGACACTATTGAGTAGTGATTTATAAAGTTTGTTGTTGGCTTGGCACTAAATTGTAGGATTGGTGAATTAACAGTTCTCATTATCTAAAGATATCAACCGAAATTTATCTCAATCTTAACCCACAAATACTGCAAAAATTGCTATGAAGAAATATCATGTTCCCGCATCTTCTGCATTTATACATCTGTGTCCTTTGAGTATTTGAAGGATGGACATTAAGAGTATTAGGAATTTGTCTGTTAAGGTTATATCCTTTAATCTCTGCTGGTGAGCTGTTAGTAATCCATTTAAACACCATCTTGAACACACCATAAAGAATAAACAATGCTCCGACATATGTAAAAAATATTAATTGTTTCTTAAACAAAGAAACACCTAGTACAAGAGCGCCGATAATTAAGAATACAACACCAGGAATTTTCATAAAATGTGGGGTGATAGTCATTCGTATTGTACCCCTACCCCCCTGTTATTTGTTCTATTAAATTTCCAATTGCGACATAGACCATCAATGAATATGTTGCTGTATTCAGCAATAAATCGTCAATTTGCATATCTCTAATCTTATAAATTATCCAAATGCTGGCCAAGATGATGCTTAGAATCTCTGCAAATATCAGTGTAGTCTTAAAAGTACTCATTTAAAAACCCCAGATTTTAAAATAAATAATATTAATGCTACAATAGCAAATAAAATTATAATCCAGCCAATAATTGTTAAAATATTTTTTAATTTCCTTCCCATTATTTATCACCTGATTATTATTAATTACTTAATTTTAAACTGAATTGTTTATTGATTATTTAATTTCATGTTTGCTTATTAATTTAGCACCATTCATATATGGCTGAAGAGCTTTTGGAATATGAATATTACCTTCCTTGTCTTGGAAGTTTTCCATTATAGCAACCAACGCTCTTGTAGTTGCAACTAATGTACTGTTAAGCGTGTGAGGAATAACATTTACCTGCTGGTTTCCCTGTGATGTTTTATATCGCATTCTTAATCTTCTTGCCTGATAATCAGTGCAGTTGGAGCACGAAACTACCTCTCTGTAAGTTTCTTGAGCAGGCATCCATACTTCAATATCATATTTTTTGGCCGCAACTGTTCCAATGTCTCCTGTGCAGATGTTCATCACCCTAAAATGCAGCCCTAAGCTGCTGAAAAATTCTTTGGCATTGTTAAGCAGTTCTTCATGAAACTTCCAGCTTTGCTCAGGTTTACAGATGATAATCTGCTCTACTTTATGAAACTGATGAACCCTGAATATTCCTTTTGTATCCTTGCCGTGGCTGCCTGCCTCTTTTCTGAAACATGCGCTTAAGCCAGCAAGTTTAAACGGCAGGTTTTTCTCGTCAATAATTTCGTCCATAAACTGGGAAGTTAACGGATGCTCTGAGGTAGCAATTAAATAAAGATCATCATTGTCTATTTTATACATCACATTTTCAAAGTCATTAAGGTCAGTGACGCCTTCATAAGCAGCTCTGTTCATCATTAATGGCGGCAGGATGATGGTATAACCTTTCTTAACCATGAAATCAACACCATACCTCTGCAAAGCCAAGTCCAGCAATGCAAGGTCGCCTTTGAGAAAATAAAACCTGCTTCCTGCGATTTTTGCTGCGCGTTCTGTATCGCCGATGTCAAGCTTCTCTAAAATATCGACATGGCTTTGCGGCTTGAAATTAAATGTTGGCTTTTTTCCATGCATTTCTACAATCTGGTTTTCAGAATCATCTTTGCCTTGCGGAACAGATTCATGCAATAGATTTGGCAGCCTCATTAGATAATAGTCGATGTCTTCTTTAAGTTTTGCCTGCTCCTGTTCTATTGATAAAATGTCTGCGTCAATCGCAGGAATCTTTTTCAGTAATACACTTATATCTTGTTTTGCTTTTTTTAACTTAGAAACTTCAATACTCAACTCATTTTTTTGTTTTTTAAATTCCTGAACCTTAAACTGCAGATGCCTCCAATCCTTGTCTTTTTTAATTAATTGGTCTACCCATTTAAGTTTTTCATTATCCTGCCTTTTCTTTAAATCTTCCTTAACCAATTCAGGCTTTTCACGAATAAGTTTTATGTCAAACATAAACAGAAGGTATGGTATAACTTATTTATATGGTTTGCTGTTGATTTATAAGATTCAATTAATGTTGAGGCTTCATCCAAAAATTGTTTCTCCTTTTTTAATAAAAGTATGAGCAAAAAACAATAATATTAATGGCACGGACGGATTTTACTGCGTAAAATCCTACTCGCCTCGGCTTACCAGCCTCGGCTCGCCCGGCCATTATTATTGTTTTTTGCATAGAAAGAATACTCTGTTGAATTTTTGGATGAGACTTAATGTTGAGAAAAAATTATAAAAAGGGGATTACCCAACCTTCAGCTCAATCTTTTCGCCCATATTTACTGCATCTACCATAAGTTTTCCCATGGCGTTATCTTTTCTTACTTTGACTCTTGCTTTTTTTCCCACTTTTGCAATCATTAGCATGCTTCCGTTCACGACAATACTCACGTCCTTGCCTATATATTCTTGGTCAACATCAAATACAATACTATTTCTGTTGATCATTACATTGTATTCAATGGCCTGTCCTTTCCCTTGTCCAGCAGATTCATTGAGATTTTGTCCATTAGGATTTTCCTTTTCTTCAGCCTGTTTTGCTGCAGTTAAAGGTTTGACATCAATGCTAATTCCTGCTTGTTTTTCTATCTCAGAAATATTTTTGCCTTGTTTACCGATAATGTATGCAATCTCTTCGTTTGGCACATAAGCTATTGCCTTGTTATCGCTAAGAATTTCAACCTTGGCATTGTGAGTGAACCTTTTCAGCACAGATAACACATGCTTGGCTGCAAGATCTTTAACCGGGCTCTGTTTAGCATCTGCCCTTACAGGTATAACAACTGTCTCCTCACCATAACTATATATTTCATATTCCAATCGTTTAGTCTCAAAATCATTGACGACAACAATTGGCCTTGCCAAGTCAGCCTCATTCATTCCTGAAGGAACCTTGACTACCATCTGCAGGCTGAGCACTTTATTTATCTGTCCGTTTTTGATAAACATAACAGTGTCAACAACTTGTGGGATTACACCTAATTCTATCCTGCCTATAAAACGCTGTATTGCATCAATAGGATTTGTCGCGTGGACAACACCAATAAAGCCAATGCCCGCTAGTCTTAAGTCTGCAAATAATCTGAAATCATCTGTGTTTCTCATCTCGTCGAAGAATGTATGGTCAGGCCTTGATAACAGCAGAATATCATGTATCTCCTGTGAATTGCCATAAGATATTGCATATTGTGTTATTGTTTCTGGGAGAACTAAATCACGCGGAGCTTCAACTGTTTTAACTATCTTGTTCTGCGAAGCATAAAATTCTGCCAAAGCAGCTGCAAAAGTTGATTTGCCCATTCCTGGTGCGCCAGCTATAAGAATTCCTTCTGCCTGTTTAGTTATTCTTTCCATTAGCCGTTCTGATAATTTATAATCCTCAAGCTTAAGATGCGCAACTGGCCTTACTGCAGTTATCTCCCATCCGTCTGAAAACGGCGGTTTTGTAATAACTATTCTGAACAAGCCAAGCTGGATAATTGTGCTTCCTGGCCTTTCAATCTCAATAAACCCGTCTTTTCTAAGGTTTGCTTCCTCAATAATTTCTCTTGAAATTAACTGTACATCCTTCTGTGTTAACAACTTTGGGTCAACAGTTTCAAATGACCAGTTGCCAGGCACTCCTTTTTTAGCAGTCGGGCAGACACCTTCCCTTAAATGCACAGACATGGTAGTATCATCAAAATACTTTTCCAGCCTAATCTTTTTTCCTTTTGTGAATGGCTCTATAAATATTAATTTTAAATTCTTGGCTTGCGCGCTTTTTGCAACAGTTTCTTTTGTAGTCATCAAAGTAGCATCTTCTGCATATGCAAGCTCTTTTATCATTATGTTAATATTATCTAAAGAACAGTGCTCAAGCTCATTCTGCCTTAATTTCTGACCTGAGAAACGAATAGTAATATTCAACTCTCTGCCAAGTTTGTTTAATTCAGCTATTTCTTCAATGCCAATAGTACCTACAGCATTGTTCTTGCCTGCCTGCTCTTCAAATTTCTGAAGCAAAGCTTCATGTATAATTATTTCTCTTGGTAAAATCTCTTTTTTTTCAATCTTTTTTGAGAGCAAGCCATCTACAATGACAGAGCTGTCTGGAACCAGCTTTTCTATCTCTTCTTCATTATTTTCATAGTTATCTTTATTCATATCGTTTTTATTCATATTATCTTTATTATCTTCTTTTCTTTCTTTCTCTGTTTGAATGCGTTTCATATTATAACCTGTCATTAGTAAAAATAGGAAAAAGTATTATGGTGTTTAAAAAGTTAATGATTACAAATAGGGTTTTTTTGTTTTTTGAGGTTTATTATTATTATTTGTTTTTAGTATTATTATCTGTTTTTAATTATATTATCTTTTCTTCCTACCAAACATTCTACCAATTACAACAACAAGTATCAAGAAAACAATAGCGCCTGCAATTATTGCAGCTAGTTTCGGGTCTGAATTAATTCGATTGTAATATAAAATTATTTTTTCTTTTAATGTTAAATCTTTAACAGTAATCGTGAATTCTTTCTGTAGATTATATTTAATATTGTTTTGATCGTAATATTCTACTGTGATTTTGAAGCCATTTGTTTGGGATGCAAGCTGATAAGGAGGGATAGTAATTACAAATTCCCTATTCTCTAAAAATTTATCAATAACCCATACTTCAGAGCCAAAATTATAAAACATTTTTACTGAAACATTGTTAGGAGCAGAATTTGTATCTTTGAATACTGTAAATTTCAGGCTCACGGGCTCGCTGAAAGTTATTTCTGTTGGGTATGAAAGCTCATCTATCCTCAGTTTTGGGCGTTCCTGTACAATAAAATTTACTTTTGAAGTTTTAGAAATATCCTTATTCTTGGCAGTGACTAATAATTCATATTGCCCTTCTTTAATGTTCTTTTTTATGAAAGATACTTCGCGGTGCTGTGATATCTTCAGCTCTATTTTTTTACATTCATCATTTGCGCACACGTTTAAGCTGTCAATATTTGTATTCCCATTGTTTTTCAGGTCGCAGTTTATTATAATTTCTTCGTCGGTATAATAACCTTGCTGTTTAGGGCTGCATAATATATCAACCTTCTTTGAGTAAATCTTTGCCTCTTCTTCATTGCCGGCTAAAAAATCCAGCTGTGTTTGTATATCCTGCAATGAAAAAACAACCTCACCATCCTGCGACGCCAGATTTAACCCAGCACTTTCATTTAAATCAGTATAAGTAATTATGGGAAAAGTATAAATGTTCATTTTTGTTAGCTTATCGCTGACTTTCAGCTTCCAAAATATGTTTTTTTCCTCAAGTGGCTTTAAGAGAATATATTGTGATGTTGAGCCCATTACTGCCAATGGCTCAATGCCGTCTAATTCCAAGGTTTTAGAAATACTAATTTGAAGAGGGGTATAATAATTGTTCATATTCTTAATATTTGTTTCCAGTAAATTATAAGAGCCAAAACCAACCTTGTCCTTAAGCAAAGTATTAGTAAGCTTGACTCTGTCTGGAACCTTCTTTCCGTAGTCAGCAATTTCTGTGCTCATTTTTATGCCGGCAGAAGAAACATCTGTCTCATACCCCAGCCATTCAAATGACGTCGATGTTTTATCTGAATCGTAGCTTTCCTTAAGTTTTATATGTGTAGGATCTATTACGCCAAACTGCCCGTATGTAACGTCAAAAGGCACCCAGCCATAGCCAGGCAAATAAACCTCTGCCCATGCATGCGGTCCCCATTTTTCTGGAAAAAGTTCTGATTCAGTATAAGAAATGCCAGCAACAAACTTTGCAGGAACGCCTATTGCCCTGACTAAAGATATAAACATATTAGTCAGCTCATCACAAACACCTTTTCTATTTCTTATAACCCATGATGCTGGCAGTGACGCCTCTGCAGTCAATGTTTCAAGCGAATAATTTATATTATGGTGTGTCCAGACTGCGAGATCAAATATGACTTCGTAAAGATCATCCTTGCCCTCTGTTAACTGTGATGCTAATTCGATAATCGCCTCATCACTATAATCCATTAACTCTGTTTCCTCAAGATAAAGCTTGTATTCGTCAGGAATATTAGTTATAGGAAATGGAATTTTACCAGTGACCTTTTTAGGAAAATTTACTGTTTTGACTTTAGAATTAATCTGAACCAAATAAGATTTATCTTTTGGATTCTGCCAATTGAAAATTAAATCATTGCCTTTTTCATAATTATTAGGTGTTACTTTGAATACAACATTATCCTGCCTGTAATCATTCCTTGGGAAAAATGAAATGGTAAGATTAAGTGCCTTAAGAAGTGAAGAATCTGATTTAAAATCAACATTAATTAAGGTGCTTACATTAAAATCAAGAATTAATGAATCACTGACAGAAGACCAGCTTTCATAAGGTGTTTTGCTGGCTGAAACTAAAGGTAGAATCAATAATATAGTTAATGATAATATAGTTAATTGAATCAATAAAACAACTAATTTAGCTTTAATAATTCTCATAACTTTAAGTTCTCGCAGTTATAATTTAAATAGATTGCTGTTTATTCTTGGTTAGGTTGAGACAGGTTCTCAAATAGATTATTTGTTTGGCTGATTAATGTTTTTTTTATCTCTTTTTTCTGTTCCAAACTCGTACTAAGGACGCAGTCCACGTCTCACTAATTAAACTGTTTGTCGTTAGTCGTAAACAAAAAACGTAAAAAACAGCTGACGACAAACGACCTACGACTAACGTCTTACTAATTTATCTTAGTGAACGAGTTGGACATGCCAAGAACAAAATAAAGAATAAAAAACGCCGCGGGTGGGATTTTCAACTCATGGCATTCTCCACAGATATTTGAACCCACAAAACCCGAAGGTCACGAGATACTTGCGGAGTGATCTAATGCACACAAAGTACATAGCAATCTTACGCCACAATTTTATTTTTAAAAATCATGTTCGCGCAGTACCAGGTTGTGCCACCGCGGCAATATAGTAAGAAAACTGTGTCTTTTTTAAAGGTTATGGTGAAAAAGTAGGGTTTTCAATAGTTTAATATATATTCTTGGATTAAATCAATAACCCTTCGAAGTAATACATTACTAATATAAACATGGCATACACCATAATCCGTGGTTTTGGATTTATCATTAAAACACTTGAATTTGCCAGTAGATAAATTTAATTCTTTTGCCCAATAGTCAATAACCACGTTATCATCTTTTTTAAAGTGTAATAAGTGAATAGATTTGTCTATAATATAACTTATTTTTAATAAATTTGCTTTTTCTAATTCTTCTAGAACAATTTGGATTAGTTTTGGATTTGAATTAGTGATGGTAACTCGCCTATAATTTGAATCTCCTAAAGAAGTTGGGCATTCACCAATCAAAATTCCAAAGACGTAAAGTAATTTAGGAGTTAGAATAACATCTGAAGGGAAGCTTTTACTAATAATTTTATTGCTTTTTGTGTAATAATATATTGTGGTGTATGGATATTCTTCTTTAGCATATAAGTTATGCCTTTCCTTTGTACTCCATGAAGGGTATGTTTTTTTCCCTTCAATTAATAGTTTAATATTAATTTTTTTAAAGTCCATTTTAAACTTTATAATAACCCTTTTATTTATATACTTCACACCTACTTGTCCAGTGCTATTTTGTCCAGTGATTTGTCGTCGAGAAAAAAAGGAGATTTTAGTTGTGTCTTGTGAAAATTTCCGAAAAGAGTATAGAAATATTCGAATAAAAAAGTTATCCAAGAAAAGAAGATTCTTGGATAGCTAATTGTTTCAATAGCGGGGGGTGGATTTGAACCACCGACCTTAACCCTCAAATATTGTTTGATTTGGGTGTCTTAGGCAGTTACGCCGTATGAGCCTTCCGCAGCTATTAGCTTAGCTTCAACGGGCATTCTGGCACATTAATAACGCATTAACATGTCTCCAGACTGCCCTACCCCGCTGTTTTATTATTAAGTATAGACAATCCCTTTATAAATATTATTAAAAGAAAAAGTGTGCAAGAAATTAAAAAAACGTATTTATTTAGATACTCTTGTTTCTTAATATTTTTGATATCTTTCTTCCACTCACAATCAGTTCTAGGGACGCAGTCCACCGTTTCACTAAAAGTTTTTTACGTTTTTTAAGCGTCATACTCATAATTCAAGTTTAATATAATAAAACCTAAAATAAATAATCATGAACGTGTCCAATCAGGTGGGAAATGATAAATAAATAAGAGTGGACGGGTGGCTTCGCTCAGGAACTGAACAAATATGAAAATTCAATTATTTTTCAACAAAAAATAAGAAACTAATTCATTTCGTCAGCACAATAACTTCATCCTCTATCAGCAATGTATGCTCATGCTGGCTTACCATTCCTTGGTTAACTTCTTGCAGTGGAGGATATTCCTGTAGGTTTCCGTTAAGAATCAACTGCCGTAATGCAAGATTTAGTCTTGGCAATGGAAACTTTTTTGCCAATGCTCGTCTTGAAAATGGCAGCCCTTCAAATGTCTTGATTTCTTCAAACACTGTTCTTGCAAAAACATCTCTAATTGGTTTGTCAGAAATTTTCATAAATATTTCAGCGTGAGTTGTATCTCTTATTCGTCCGCCGCCTGTTGTTGCGAAAGGTTCAATTGCAATAATCATTCCTTTCTCAAGCATAGTGTTATCTTTTGTGTCGTAATTGGGCACAGTTGGAGCAGTATGAATCTTAAACAAATCCAAGCCATGTCCAGACAGATTTCTTATTGGCTGAAAACCATAACCTGTTATTGTGTCTTCAATAACCTTGCCAATTTCTCCAAGTGTTGTGCCAATCTTGAGGATTTTAAGCGCATTTTCCACAGCTTTTTTGCTTGCCTCAACTAGTTTTGCATGGTTTCCAGAGAAATCAACAGTGTAAGCTGTATCGCCAATTGCACCATTATAACAAACACCAATATCAACCTTAAGCAGCTGTTTGTCCAAAACAGTTTCATCTTCTGAAATTGGGGTGCAATGTGCTGCAAAAGAATCATGTGAAAGATTTACAGGAAATGCCGAAATTGCACCCAATTCTCTGATTTTAAGTTCGATTTGATCTGCAACATCAATCAGTCTTGCTCCTGGTTTAATTATTGTTTTTGAAAACTCTCTGACTTTGGAAGCTATTTCTCCAGCTTTTATCCAATCGCTATAGTCTTTATTTATACTTTTTGTATTTTCTTTATCATTATTATCTTTATTATTTTTATTCAATAAAATCACCATTTAAACTCGTTAATCGTAGGCCGTAAGTCGTTCGTCGTTGATCGTCTGTTGTTAGTCGTTCATTATACTACAAACGACTTACGGCTAACTATCTACTATTTTATCTCGTTAATATTAAGCACAGCATCTACCTTCTTTAATTCATTAAGCATATCTTTCATTTTGATTTTGTTATCAACTTCCAAATACATGGTAGTAATCACATTGTCTTTTCTGGGCTTTGTAGTTATATTTTTTATATTAATTTTGTATGATGCAATAATATTTAACACTCTTGCCAATGCACCGACTTTATCTGCCAAAGTCAGGCTTATTTTCATGACTGGCAATTTTCTGTCTTCAGTCCACAATACAGGCACTTCCTTGTTTTTATCAAGAGCATGAATATTAGGGCATGTTTTTTTGTGAATAGTTATCTTTTTGTCTTTTGTGTAAAAGCCAACAATTGGCTCATACAATTTAGGATGGCAGCATTTTGAAATCTTTAATGGCGCTTTCTTTCCTACAATCTGTATCGCTTTGGCAATGTCTGCAGGCATGGTTTCTTCTTCATCATCTCTTTCAGTCGTCTCAATTTCCATTTTAAGATTTGCCTTTATTTTGCTTCTGGCCTTGTTGGTTTTGACAAATTTTAGCCACTGCCTTGAAGGTTTAGCGCCTTTGTTTGTTATAATTTCTACAATATCACCAGATTCAAGAGATGTATCCAAAGGCATTATTTTATTATTAACCATTGCTTTTGAGCAGTAATCGCCTATGCTTGAATGCACCATGTATGCAAAATCAACTGGTGTGGATTCCTTTGGTAGGGAAATAGGATCGCCTTTTGGCGTGAAAACAACAATCTCATCCTCGAACAAATCAATCTTTAATGTTTCGATAAATTCTGATGAAGTGCTTGAAAGATTTCTCCATTCCAATAATTGTTTCAGCCATGATATTTTTTTATCAAACATTTTATCTCTTTCTGTTCCTTTATAGCGCCAGTGCGCAGCTATGCCGTCTTCAGCAGTATAATGCATTTCTCTTGTCCTTATCTGAAACTCAAGGATTTTGCCTTTGTCAGTTATCACAGTTGTATGCAAACTTTGGTAGTCATTTGATTTTGGAACAGAGATATAATCTTTAAACCTGTGCGGGATTGGCTTGTATAAATCATGAATCAATCCCAATGCAGAGTAGCAATCAGGAATTGTCTTGACAATAATTCTTACGGCAATTAAGTCATAAATTTCATTAAACCCAATATTTTTTTGTTTCATTTTTTTGTAAATACTGTAAAAATATTTTGCCCTTCCAGAAATATCAGACTCTATTTGTTTTGCAAGCAATTGTTTTTTTATTTCTTTTATTATTTCCGCAGTATGCTTTTCCCTTTCTTCTCTCTTCTCAGAAATTTTATTCCTTAAGAATTTGTAAACATCAGGCTCAAGAAACCTTAATGATAAATCCTCTAATTCACCTTTAACACGCCACATCCCCAATTTGTGCGCAATCGGAGCATAGATTTCAATGGTTTCCTTTGCAATCCTTTTTTGCTTGTCAACTGCCACATATTTTAAGGTGCGCATGTTATGCAGCCTGTCTGCAAGCTTGATTAACATAACTCTGATATCTTTTGCAGTTGCCAGAAGAATTTTTCTCAGATTTTCATAAGTGTAATCTTCCCTTGTTTCAAATTGAATTTTGTTGAACTTAGTTAAGCCTTCCACAAGATCAGCTATTTCTTCATCAAACAATTCTTTTACCTTTTCAATGCTGATGTTAGTATCTTCTACAGTATCATGCAGTAAAGCAGCGCAGATTGTAGAAGAGTCTGCCTTAAGATTGATTAGAATTCTCGCAACTTCAATTGGATGTGAAAAGTATTCTTCACCGCCTTCCCTTTTCTGCCCTTTGTGCGCTTTTTCAGCCAGAATATAGGCTTTTCTAATTAGATTGATGTCTGCCTTAGGATTGTATGCAAGCACTTCCTGAATGAGCTCTGTTAATTTCATAAATTATAGTGTGGTTAACAGATTTATAAATCTTTTCTCCGAAAACTTTATAAATAAACTTACCCAAAAAGCAAGTTAACAATAGAGATGTCAAAAAAGAAGTTAGAAAAAAGGATTAAGAGAGTGTTAATTATAGATTAAAATAAAATTAAGATAGGATTAATAACTGCTAATAAAAAAGAGGTGTAAAGATGAGAGGCTCAAAAAAAGCTGATTTAAGTTTATCTGTGAATGCTATTGTTGTATTTGTTTTAGCGTTTTCTATGTTAGGTGTAGGATTGTATGTAACAAATTTAATAAGGGAAAATGTCGGAAGCGGAATTACTTCTGTTGTTAATATCCAAGACCTGAAAAGCCCGCCTTCTGCTGAAGATCCAATTACAATATCAAGAGAAGTCACATTAAAAAAAGGCAAAGAGATAAAATTAGATATTGGTTATTATAATAAAAATACAGAAGAGGCAAAAAATGCTAAAATAGGTATAAGTGATTGTATTACACCAAAAGGAGAGTCATTAGGAATAGTAGAAGGTGGTTCAGGAGCTGACCCTTTGTTGGTAGTATCACCTATTGCATCTTCAGTTGGAGCGAGTGAAGGCAAAGGTTATAAAATTAAAATAGTTGATGTTTCTGAGGCAGGCATATTAAGTACAGGAAGTTATGTATGTACTATGATCGCCTTTGACCCAGAGTTAACTAGTGACTGGGGTTCACTTGGTGACCCATACGAAGAAAAACAATTCTTCCTTAATGTGGTATCTTAAAGGAAAATTATTATTATTAAAGACCTAAAACAATAATAGATAATAAAGTAAACATATGAAATAATTGAATATAGAAATAATCAAAACATGAATAAGTGCATATTAAAAGATATATTAAAAAAAGGCGGTGATAATTATGGCAAAAAAAGGAAAAAACGGGAAAAAACAATTAACTGAACAGCAGGAATTTGAAATCATGAAGCTTGTGCTTGATAAATTCTTATGGCTGGGATTTGCAATCATGGCAATAGGCTTTTTTGTAGCTGTCTCAGGCGGTTCACTGTTTAATGCAATATCTTATCTTGTTGCAGGTGCAATTGTCTTAGTACTGTTTATGATATTAATAGTGAGAGAATACGAAATAGTTAAGTAAGGCAATTTATTAAAAATAAAAATCCCAATCGCAGCAGAGTTGTGGGGTTTAATACCTATTTTCATTGAATCCAATAGTATCTAATTGTTAAATGAGATAATTATATGAATAATAGCAGGTGAAAAATTTGAAAAAAGTTTTTTTATTTTTTATAATTTTATTAATTCCTCTTGTTCTAGCTGGTTGTGCAAAAAAAGAATGCAAAGTAGATGCAGATTGCTCTTCGCAGGCTTGTTTTGATACAAAATGCGAAGGATATAAATGTATAAAAACAGCACAATTAAACTGTTGCGGGAATTTAGTTTGCGAATCAAAAGCAAATGAAAACACGTGCAGCTGTGAAAAAGACTGCAAAAAGCCAAAGTGTGAAGGCAAATATCCCCTTGAAGAGAAGGGCAGCAAAAAGATTTACGGCAAATACCTTCAATATCTCTGCAAAGATGACAAATGTGTTATAGGTGTTGACGAAAAAAGTGTAAACAAGATTCCGTTAATCAGCGAAACCAAAGTGAATGATATGAATCTTGAATTAGGCGTTACATTCAACAAGCCGTTTGATTTAACAAATGACAAGATTATTATTACAATCACATTAAAGGATTATGTTTCTGAGAAAGTAAGCCTGCCTTTAACAATTAAAGATGTAAAAATAATGGGCGGCGATATACTTTACGGCCAGATGCCTGTAAACAAAGAACTTACACAGATAGGTGCAGGCATTAAAGAGTTTGTTCCATTAACATATATCCCTGAAAAAAAAGAGCAGGAAACTTCTTTAACAATGAAAGTAGAATATGAAGTTACAAAGATTAACACTAAAGGAGAAGAAGAGGTTGTAAGAGACAGTTTTACAGAGAAATTCTCGCAGAAAATGTTTTTGGTTGTTACAGGGGAAGCTGAGGTAGAAGAGGATAAGTAAGTAAAAAAGAGAATAAATTGTATAGACAAATAATTCAGGTACAATCTTATTTAAACTTAAAATAAAGTAGTTAAAGTGGGTGGTAAACATGAAAAAGATTATTAGTAATATTATTTCATGGATAGCGATTATTTTAGGGCTTTTAGTTATTATCTTGGTATTATACAAAATAATTAAAGAATAAGTTGATAAAGAATAAATGATTAAGAAATGATAAAAAACATGAAAAACAAAAAAGGTTTTGAGCTCAGCATCAATTTCATAGTAATGGTAATTCTTTCTCTGGCAATGTTAGGTGTTGGCTTTTATTTTGCAAAAAACATTTTTATACAAACATATGATATAGGCCAACAATTAGATGACCAAACAAAATCACAGATTGAATCAAAGCTAAGGGATCCAGCGTCATTGGTAGCAATAGGCATTAACCAAAAAACAATCAAAAGGGGAGATCATGACATATTTGGCGTCGGTATTGCCAACCGTAATAAAGAAGATGGTTATTTTTATCTTAGTGTAGAATGCAATTTTGGCTCGGGAAAAGATAACGAAGGCAATGAAGTTGATATTCCTGCAATCTGTACAACTGACCTAACCTGCTGCAGCAAATGGATTCAGGGAACAAGCATTGGAGACAATATGTATAGAGTAAACATTGGAAAGCTTAAGCCAAATGAGTTTGAGGTTGGAACAATATTTTTTAACATCGACAAAAAGGCAACTGCTGGATTGTATGTGTACAATGTTCAGGCGTACAAAACAAACGCAGAAAATTCAATGACAGGAAAAGAAAAATACGATTCTGTGAAAAAGATTTATGTGAAAGTGCCGTAGACAGTTATAACTTATTTCTGTCAATTAACTTTTTTTTGTAATTGTTTATTTGATTTCCTGTTTTTCAAGTCCTTTTTTCGCTCTCAATCAGTTCTAGGGACGCAGTCCCACGTTACATGAAACTGTTTGAAAGCTTGAAGGTCTGAAAGCTTGAAAGTGGGAATGTATGAGCCGCACTTTCAAGCTGTCAAGCTTTCTAACTTTCAAACTATCTTACTATTTCTTCATGAACGTGTCCAATCAAATAGGAAATAAAGAAATAGATAATAATAAGACTGATGGCTTCGCATAGGAACGAAAAAATACCTTTATAATTATACTGCGAAATTTATTGTATTTATTGCACTTTCCTAATTATTCCATTTTCTGCATCAACTTCTACAATATCTCCTTCTTTAAATATTCTTGTAGCTTTCTCTGTACCAACTATGCATGGAATTTTCATTTCTCTTGCAGTAATTGCGACATGGCATAATAAACCACCAGCATCTGTAACTATCGCGCCAGCCTTTTTCATAAAAGGTGTGAACTCT
Source organism: Candidatus Woesearchaeota archaeon (assembly GCA_016205905.1). Classification (GTDB taxonomy): domain Archaea; phylum Nanobdellota; class Nanobdellia; order Woesearchaeales; family DSVV01; genus JACQSP01. Next base: position 978 of record JACQSP010000026.1, on the reverse strand, counting down.
GGACGAGTCATACCTGTAATTAAAATATCCCCTTCATCAAAATCATGCTTTTTGAATGGATCATGAATTATCCTGCATTTCCCTATAACCTTGCCCTTAAAAGCAACAATACCTTTAATTTCATCGCCAGTGCATTGGAAAAATTTATTCTCTAATTCTACAAATTCAGAACCAGTAAATAATTTAGTTTCTCCATTTTCAAATAATATCGCACTTGCTTCAAAACGTTCTCTTAATACATTCTCATTTGGAAGAGTTCCTGTTTCAATATATGTTTCCAGCTCTTGCTGTGTTAAACAAGTAATAATTTCTTTGTCATAATTTTCTTTAATCGCTATTGACATTGCCAAAGACCGAAAAAACTGTTCTGTCCTGCTGTAAACAGACTCAGAATAAATTCTTGCATCCTGAAATTCAGGCAGCAGTTTTTCTAGTAGTTCTGGATTTAAAAAGTCAACTGTCTTCTTCATAAAATTATGATATGCCAAATGCTTTTCAAAAACAGGATAAAATCTGGCATATTGCTCTGGCGTCAGAATACTGCCTTCTAATTCATTCATTAAAGAGATTATTAAATCTGTATTTTCTTTTAATTTTTTAAGTAGTTCTTTTGCTTCAGATTCGTTGTTTAATGTTTTTAGCGCTAAGTATTTGCCAAATGCTTTAAACTCGTCATTCCTGACAAAAAAGGAGGCTGTTCCTTTTTTATGGATAAACAAAACATTATCAAATCCTTTTCCCAATAACCTTTTAAGAGTCTTTGAATATTGTGGAGCCCAGTAACTGCATGACATAAATGTATACGAGCCCGCCCATCTGTTTATCCATTCAGTTTTGTTTTCCATTTTCCATTACTTTTTTACTAGTATAATTTGTTTCTTCTGTCGTCGGTAATGTATAGTAAGTGACGTAACTTTTTATACAAATTGCGTCACTTACTATATTTGTCGGACATAACACTTTGTATATTTCAGATTA
>JACQSP010000018.1 GCA_016205905.1 Candidatus Woesearchaeota archaeon | reverse complement strand
GCCAAGAATAGTTGGAAGTGTTTCTACTATTCTGTTAGTATGCTCTTGCCCATGTCTTAAATCAAGAAACTCATAGATAGAAGATGTTCGTTTAAGAGAGCAGCTAAGAACAGCAGGAAGTCTTTCAACAATTTTGTTAGTTTGCTCCTGCTCATGTCTTGAATCTAAAAAGAGGACTCTTAAACCGCTTTCATCTGATATTTGTCTCGGATTTCTAAGAATGAACTCTAAATCAAAGCGTATTGTATCTTTGTTAACTTCGCTGGCAAATTTAATAAGAACTGCTTTTTTTCGCGCAGTTAATCCTTCTGTTTCATTAATTCCTGCAATTATTTGTTCTAGCTTGCTTAATTCATCCATTTGCAATAGTTATTATTTACTTTTTTATTGTCCTTTCTTACCCTTTTTTCCCCTAAGCATCACAGAAACTCCTTTGCCAATTGTAACTCTCACAGGAAAAACCATATTGATATCATTTTCTCTTGCAAGATAAAATGTTACTCCCCTCTTTGTTTTCATGACTTTAGCATAAGGATGCTCTTGCTCGACGGTTGCATTTTTCATTACATAATCATAAGTTGGCTCATCATACGCAACAAAGAAAAAAGATGCTCCTCAACTTCAAGTGGTATACCTGCAAAATATTTAACAAGGGAAATGTCTTTTGGTCTGTCAGGATTCTTGCTTAATAATAATTCACGGCACAATACAATCTTATCTTCAATTGTTCCAAGCATAGCGATTCTAATCATCTCTTGATGTAACGTATTAACAATCAAAAAATCATTGCTGGCATTTACAATAGTATGAATGCCGTATTCAGTCATTTGAGGAGCCATACGCAATACATCTGTAACATTGTCTGTTCTTGCATAATATCTGTCAAATGCTTCGCCTATTTGTTTCTCTGTGTATCTTGTGGTTTTTGATTGTTTCATGTTTATCTCCCTCTTGCGTATCTCTTTATCTGTTTCTCTAATAACAATTTTAATTTTGCTGGCGTGTATCTGTCCTGCGGTACAGAACTAAAACAGTTTACCATCATTTCTTTAATATCTTGTGGGATGTCCCGCGCAGTTTCTGCATGATTTGGAGTCAAAAAGCCATAATCTCCCAACATTTTTTCCTTCATTCTGATAACTAATTTTCTCGTTGATGGCTCTCTTGGCTGTATTTTTTCTGCGAATATTTCCTGTAATCCATTGTATTCTCGGGGCCCGCAAAAGAAATCATATAAAATACAGCATAATGAATAAACATCTGACTGCGGAAATAAAACAGGATCATGAGCTAATATTTCTGGCGCAGAATATAAGGGTGTGAAGATTATATTATCTCCTTCTTTCAGGCGCACAATTAGTGATTCATTCTCTTTTTTATCAGCAGTTCTTTTGTCTCTATGATCATTATCACTTTTTTTGTGCGATGCGCCATTTAGGTTACCTTCAGCATTATTTTTTTTAACTCTCTCGCCAATCTTTACGCTTTCAAAATCAATAAATTTTAATGGGAAAGCATCAGGTGATGTATCTGCGAGTGAATACAAAACATTTGTTGGCTTCAAATCCAGATAAATCATGTTATTTGTGTTTAAAAAATCGAGAAAATCTGCCAATCCCAAACCAATTGCTCTTATTATCTGATCCTTTTCAGGAAATTGAGAAAGCATATCTAATTTAATAAAATCCAATAAAGTCATTGAATAATCTGCATCTTGAGATGCCGGCACGAAAGGAAAAACTAATAATTGCTCTAGCCTAAAGCCAATAGTATCCAGCAAAGGAATTATCGCTGGATGTGTAACCCCTTTTTCCTGCAGTCTTTTGTAAAATTCTAATTCATTACTGTGCCTTCTGACTCTTTTAACAAAAACTTTACTGCCTTTCGGTGTTTCAGCAATGTAAAATTTATGTTCTCTTTCATTTCTTTTGCTGACGACACTGCTATCTGCGCTGGAAGAAAGCAAGTAATCCTCTAATTGATATCCTAATCTGTCTGGATCAAACTCATGAAAATTAGTGTATACTGTGCCAGAACTTCCTTTTAATTTGTGTATAGAGTGGCCTCTCCAATCAATTATTGCACCATTGGCATCCTTTCTCGTTTGTTCTTTTGCCATAAGCGAATTGAACTGTCATCTGTTTATAAATATTTCTGTTTTAATTACTTGAAAATAGTAATATTTATGGGGCTATAAACAACATTTAAATATCATACAATCATTCTCTAGAAATTAACATGGCAATCGCACACGAAAACACACAATCAAAAATGTTAGCACCGCAAAAAAAGTTAGCACCACAAACATTTGTACCACAAATAGTGGGATTAATGCAAGTCCACATCAAAGGGCCAGGCGATAATGGCTTAGATAACAGTTTAGGTGATGGTCCAGGTAATGGATTAGACGATGGTTTAGACGATTTAATTAGACGACACACTGCGCAGGGACCTGACGAGAGGAAAGACATACAAACAGCTGGCGAGCGTAAGTTTGAAAGTATACTAAAAAAGTATGAACAAGCATTAAAGATGGAAGCTACGATTGAATGTGATTTCCCTATGTTATATATATACAATGAAGTGGATGATGTTTTAACTCCAAAAGAAATTGAAGAATTTTTTAAATTAATAATAGCGTATGAGGATTATGAGAATTATAAAAATTATCAAAAGTGCACCACATCTATTATTAATCTATTAATACAAATTAGTTATAATGCAGGCAACAATGGGTTTGTTTTAAACACAACTAATTTAACAAAACCATTAGATCAATTATTCGGCAGAATTAAAGGCAAGCATGACAACCCAATTAATATAACAGTAAATGGAAACGTTGGCGTTCGTTGCAGTTTTGATGCAAAATATTTATACGTTACAATAAATGGTGATGCTGATATGGGCCATGCTGTTACAGCAAGCAATTCTTCTTTTGTTGTAAACGGTGATGTCCATGATTATTATGATCTTAGTAATGGTTGTTGTTCTTTCATTATAAATCGTGTAATTGGTGGATTTGTTCAACACACAGATTCTTCCTCTTACACAATAAATGGTGAAGTTGAAGTCCGTAGATTTGAGGTACATTCAGCTAATTGCACTTTTAAGACATCTAACCCTAATACATTAGATGTATTTTTAAGGCATATACCTTTGTTTAAAGGACATAAAATCTATTTCATCAACGAAGATGGTAATGAGAAAAAAGTAGGGGAGTTGGAAAGAGTTGTTAAACGAGTAGAATATAAATTTAAAGAATACATGAAGAGATAAGAGATTAAACTCAAAAAAGTAAAATGGTACTCATACAACCAAACACAAACCAACAAACGTTGGGATTGACGCAAGTCCACATCAAAGGGCCATGCGACGATGACCTAGTTAACGGATTAAGTGAAGGTTTAGACGACGGTTTAGACGATTTAATTAGAGGATATACTGCGCGGAAACCTGACGAGAGGAAAGAGATTAAAGTTGTTGGCGAGCATACCACTCAAATTATAAAAGTACTGAAAGAATTTTGTGAAGCATTGAAACTTGATAAAGGGACTTATTATTTGGGTAAGTTCAGAGAATATTTAGATAAAACATTGACAGATGTGTTAACACCTACTGATATTAACGCCCTTTTTCAAATAATGCTTTATGAAGCAGAGGATGAGCCAAAAGAAAAATGGTATAATGATTCAACATCGGAAAGGATTGGTCTTTTTACAGCAAAATTAATCCAACTCAGTTACAATGATGGCAATAATGATTTTGTGTTGATTACTAAAAATTCTCCAAGAATAATTGTTTATATAGGATACAACTTAAGAGGAAACAAAGAAAGATTAATAAAAATAAAGATTCAAGGTGATATAGCAGACTTATGCCATAATAGTTCATATTGTGAAGTTGACGTTGATGGAGATCTTCTTTATGATCGTGTAGGAGAAAACCGACCAAATTATTGCATATTTACGTTCAAAGGTAAAATTCCAGATTATAATGATAATTTAGTAAGATCAAGTAGTAATATATATAAAACTACAAACAAAGAAACACTTGCAAAATTAATATTAAAGGTGCTTCATGATACACATAGTCAAGTAGTATTTATTAATCCTGATGGCATAGAAGAAGCAGTTTTTGGGCACACTACATCAGCTAATAATCCTGTTTCACATTTCTTTGTCAATCAAACATATTATAAGTTTTTTAAGCAGGTTCTACATGTAGATGATGATTTTTTGTACATCAATAACATAATAGTAGGATAATAGTAAATTAATAACACAATAAACTGGTAAAAAATAATGAGAAACTAAAATGATACTCGTGCACATCAAAGGATCTGGAAGCGACGACGGTTTAGACGATTTAATTAGAGGATATACTGCGCGGAGGCCTGACGAGAGGAAAGAGATTGAAGTTGTTGGCGAGCATAAGTTTGGTGAAGTGTTAAGGAAGTATGAACGCTGTTTAGAGATGAATGCAGAGTATAAACTAGAAGATCCAGCTAAAGCATATGATTATATTAAAGAGAATGTGAAAGAAGTTCTAACACCTGCTGATATTAATGCTTTCTTGCAAGCAACAATTATATATGAGGATAACAAATGGTATAGCAGACGTACTGGTGAGTTTATAAGCCAATTAATTCAGAACAGTTATGAAGCCGGTTACAATAATTTTATTTTAAATACAACAAAAAGTATAATTTATTTGGGTCTCGAACTTAAAGGTTGTCCTGAAAGAAGGATATCTGTTTATATTGATGGAGATACTGGAATTTTCTGCGGAGAGAAAGCAAGTTACTCTTCTTTCATTATTAATGGTAATATGGATGGGGGTGGTTGTACCCTTGCAAACAATTCTGCCTTTACAATAAATGGAACTATTGTTCAGAATCTGTTTGGGCATAATGCAACCTCCTGCATTTTTAAAACTTCAAATAAAGAAACATTAGGTAAACTAATAGATTATGCTGGAATAGATAGTAAGAATAAATATTACTTCATCCATCCCGACGGAACAGAAGAATTAATGAGGATGTTTTAACATGGCACACTCAAATCCACAACAAGCAGCATTAACAGAAATGCTGCCACGAGAGCAATTAAAAAAAGCAGCATATTACATGTATCATGGAATAATTCCTGAGACATATGAAGGAAATGTAATCAACGGCATAGACACATTTTTAGAGAGAGCAGAAAAAATAGAAGAGTTTTATAGACGAGCAACAGATGATTCTAATTTCTTAAGTCAGATCTTTAGAAAGGAAAAGATTAAATGCGATAAATATGATTGGTTTCCTTTTGTTGACAGGCATTTTGGTTTTGGTGAACTATTTTATCCCATCTTCAACACACAGATGAAACAATTGTTAATGGATGGTGATTCATGTGAAGAAGATATTCAATCTACTAGATATGTGGATTACAAAGGGGAAAGTGTACCATTATTATTTTTTGAAAAGAAAGAGAAAGAGGAGAGTGATGGTAGAATTTATTTAACAGCTGACTGTGTTGGTGGATTTGAGTGGGATACTTATTTAGGATATTTGATGAACAGCTATGTTGCTTTAAAGCGATTAAAAGCAGAGCAATCACAGCCAAAGATTACACCGCTTGGATTTGGAATATCACCTGTATTTAATGGGTTTGGGTGTGTAGGAACATTTTCAATGGGTGTATTTAGTATAAGTACTCAACAGTATGATGAATCTGAATTAGTTAAACATATGTTGGATACTATAAAAGGGCATATTAATGAAACTTTGGAGGTTGAATATAACGAGTGGAAGAGATATTTGAAAAGTTATTGGAAAACAAGTTTGATAACTGTGCCATTATTTAGTTGGGGTCAAAGTATAAATTTTAATTATTTACCTTCATCATTATCATGGGATGCTATTTTTGGTGTAATGGCATTGGTTTATACATCAGTGGGGGTTAGCAGCCTAAAAAAAGCGTATGAAATCAGAAAAAAAATAGCAAGATTGAATAAAAACAGCGACGCTGTTGAAAAACTGTTCTCATCTGAGCAAGGTATAAAAGATATAGACAAACTAATGCGCCTGCTTCCACGGATACATCCGTCTGATGCGCAGGAACTTGGCGAAGAAGTCACGCAGGGAAAAACATTGGCAGATGTAGTTGACGAGAAAGCAAAGACAGACTGGAGATATGTTGTTATTAAAGAACAAACAGGTTTGGCACGAACTAACTTAATTTAAAGATATGTTTCTTTTATAAAAAACCCCAATAAAACCGAAAGATATATAAACTAAAATAGACACCTGTCAATTAAAATGGATATGTATCAACTAAAATGGACAAGATTGCAGGCAGAGATATTCAGGTTTCTTTGTATTAAAGCAGGCCAAACGCTGAATTTAAGGGAAATTGCCAGGCAATTAAAAGTATCTCCAACTGCAGTTTCCAATGCATTAAATGAACTCGAGAAAGAGAATTTGATAAATATAAGAAAATCAGAAACAATAAATTTGCTGTCTATTGAATTCAATAGGGACAATCATAAGGCAGTTCAGTTAAAGCGTATTGAAAATTTAAAGATGATTTATGAGTCAGGATTGGCTGATCTTCTTTATAACGAATTTCCTGGCTGCCCAATAATCCTTTTTGGGAGTTATTCCCTTGGAGAAGACATTTGGTTTGGGGAAAATGATGAACGCAGTTCAGATATTGACATTGCAATAATCGGTATGAAAGAAAAAGAGATTAATTTAAAAAGATATGACAAACTGCTTGAAAGAGTAATATCTATTAATTTTTATAAATCATGGGATGAGATACACAAACATTTAAAAGAGAATATTATTCGAGGCATAATATTAAGCGGGGGAATTGAGTTATGACATTACCTAAAGAATTTGAGGATTACGTAAATAAAAGAATAATTATTAAATGTTCCATAAACAAACCAAGAGCAAAATTCTTGATAGATGAAAGTGAAAAAACATTTAGGGGATTGAATAAAAGATTAGATGTAATGGGGATAGATGAGTATAATGCCAATTCAATAATTAAAGATTGTTATGATATCATAATGGAATTAATTCGCGCAAAATTGTTTTTGGATGGCTACTGCTCAGCAGGACAATTTGCCCATGAAGCTGAAGTTTCTTACCTTAAACAACAAGGATTTTCAGATAATGAGGTTTCATTTCTTAATGAGTTAAGATACTTCAGAAATTCAGTAACATACTACGGAAAAATATTGGGTGTCGACTATGCAAAGCTGGTTGTAGAATTCACAAAGAAAATATACCCACTACTCAAAGCAAAAGTTAAAGAAAACAAATAAGAATGAATAAAACCATGCCACAAACAAAATGCCTTAAATGCGGAAATCCCGCTTTGATAGAACAATTATGCAAGGACTGTTATTTAGATAGTTACCACAATGTGATTGGGTTCAAGAATTTTAATCTTAGTGTCTGTGTTATGTGCGGAAGCTATAATTACGGCAAGGAATTCAGGCCGGCAATGGAATTTGACAAGGATTTTCTAAAAACTATAAAAAAAGCGTTCTTTGAAAACACAAGGCTTCATAAAAAGCCGGAATCATACAACCTAGACGCTGAATTTCCGCAGCATGAAAAAAAACAGGGCAACCAAGTTAATGTCATGGTAGCTATTCACGTTAAAACAAAGATAGGAGAGGGCAAATATTCATTGACAAAAGAAGAGGATTACAATATACCCTTAAGATTTAGATATACTGTCTGCGAAAGATGCAGCAGAGGCTATTCAAAATATTTTGAAGGCAGAATTCAGTTAAGGAACAGGAAAAATCTTCATTTTAATGATGTAGTTAGTTTTGTCCGCGCAAAAGTTAAGGAGAGAAAAGGCGTTTTCATAACAAAAGAAGAAGAATTAAGGGACGGCATTGATTTTTATGTAACATCACAGAAATTTATCCAGACAATCGGCAGCGGATTAACAAGAAGGTTTGCAGGCGACCTTAAAGTAACATCTTCCCTGCACACAAGAGACTGGAAAACCAGCAAAGACCTTTACAGAGTTGATGTTGTGTTCAGATTAGGAGATTTTAATGTCGGCGATATATTAAAGATAAACCATAAATTTGTGCTTGTAAAAAGTGTTGCAGGCATGATGGCCAGCGGTGTGAATATCCGGCAAAATAACTGTCCAGCGCAGGAGAATTATAAAACACATGATTACGAAATCATCGCAAAGGCAGATGATGCAGTTGAGGCTATTATCGTCAAGAAAACTCCGCAGGTTGAAGTGCTGCATCCTGAGACATACCAGCCGATAAAAGTTGAAAACCCGAAAAATGCTAAAATTGATGAGAAAATTAAGATTGTATTAATCAATGAAAAGGCGTATACTGTTTCTGTTTGATTTTCTTACCTTAAAATCCTGTATACTTCTTCTCGTGCAGAAGCAGAACTTCTCTCAAGTAGATTTATTATTCCCACCAATCTGCCATTGAACGGCGTTTCAACTCCGTATCTGCGCCCTTCCCTGACAATTGCGCCGTTTATCCATTCTATTTCTGTCTTATCTCCGCGCAAAAGATCAAGGCGCATGGACGAAGGATGATTGCCTCCTGCCCTTAGATAAGACATAAGTACATCAATATTTGCCTGTTCAAAACTATACTTAAAACCCATTGCTTCTGCAACACCTAGACTTTCTAATAATGTTTGCTTTACAGTTTCACAAAGCTTTTCATCATCCATTGCCTCTTTCATTGTTTTTTTTGTTGCTGCGCATACAGGGCTAAGGGCTGCATTCAAAATAGTTTTAAGAAAAGTAGCAGGACGAATATTCTCTGTAAACTCTGTGTACAATCCTGTACAGTTCAGCATATCAGCTAATTCTCTTGCATTATTCTCAGTATGCGGATAAGCAGCGCCGATATAATTAGGGCTTTTTAGCCAATGGCCAGAAACCTCTCCTGGTGCGTTTATATTTCCCACATAATTAACTGCTACACGGCAGGCATTTGTTTCAAGCATATCTGAAAGAAATATCTCATTTCCATACCCATTTTGCATGCAAACAAAAGTGATGTCTTCTCTTTCTCTATTGGTGAATCTTCTTTTTAATTGAGTTACAACGTCGTCTAAAGCAAATGCCTTTGTTGCAATAATAATAATGTTTGGTGTAATTTGAAGTTCAGACAAAGAAAAAACCGCATTAACAGGAGCAACAAATTCTTCCAGATGAGGAGTATCATCATCATTCTTTAAAGAAAGGCCATCAGACGCTATTTTTTTAGTATGTGCTGAGTAATAAGGTTCTATTATAATAACGTTTGACTTTACGCTTGATTTTGAATGTATTGTTGAACCTGCTAAATACGCTGCAGCTATAGAACCCACAGGACCTGCACCGATTACTGCGACGTTGTTTTCTGCCATATTGTTCTCTGCTATATTGTTTTCTGCTATATTACTCTCTGCTATATTGTTAATTCTCTATGACCACAGGAAATAACATTGAATTCTTAAATGTTGCGATTGCCAATTAGATTTGTTCAATTTGATAATTAGTTTACACTTCTTAAATTTCTGACTTTTCCATACTTTTTGGTGATTTTTATGGAAAAGTTAAATGAAAAGAAAAGGAAGTGGATAAT
>JACQSP010000017.1 GCA_016205905.1 Candidatus Woesearchaeota archaeon | reverse complement strand
GTATGAAAGTTTCGCAGAGGTGACATCCCCGTATGGGGCAAGTCCCCCTGTCACCTTCGTGAGTCATACTCTAAATGAATTTTGACCTTATGATGCTAAACAAATACCTAAACTTAAATTAAACAAAAATGGCAGAATGCAAAATTTGTCAAATAATAAACAGAAAACATCCGGCAAAGATAGTTTATGAAGATGGAGCTATAATGGCTGTTTTATCAGATGAGCCAACTATCTTTGGTCATTTATGGGTCTTTCCTAAACAGCACCATCCTACATTGGAAGCAATTGACGATAAGATAATCACTCAGCTCTTCTACGCTGCAAGCTATGCTGCTTCTGTGTTATTCCAAGGTTTAGGGGCCGAAGGCACAAATATTATTATTGGCAATGGCAAACATGCAACTAAAAATGAGCATCTTATTATTGATGTATTGCCGAGAAAAGCCAATGACGGCGTTAATTTCAGATGGGAGCCTAAAAAATTAACACCAGAAGAAATGGAAGAAGCTATGAGCAAGGTTAAAGACAAGGCAGACATGATAAAATTTTCCAAAGAGATTAAAGACGCAAAAGAAAAAGATTCAAAAGAGCAAAAAATGCAGGAGAAAAAAGAAGAGCTTGTTTTTACAGAAGATAATTATATTGTAAGGCATTTGAGGAGAATACCTTGAGTTTATTTGGGTGATTTCTTGTTTATTATATATTTCTCTCGTTCCCAACTCGTACTAGGGACGCAGTCCACCATCACATGAAACTGTTTGAAAGCTTTAACCTCTGAAAGCTCGAAAGTGCGCCATATGAGTCGTACTTTCAAGCTGTCAAACTTTCTAACTTTCAAACATTTTTCATAAGACGTGTGGCTGCGCCCAAGAACTGAATAACGACAATATAATTCAATTAAAAGGTAAAGAATAATACAAGCATAAAATAAAATGTAAGCTATCTTCTCATTCAACGCTGAATACACATATTCCGTTGCTGCATCCATTCTCGCATTCTACTTTGGTATATCCGATTGAACCGCCTTCACCGCAGAAATATTCAAGCAATGTTTTTTTGTCTTCGCAGGAATCGCTTACTATGTTTAATGCCCCGGTTTTTGACGGCATACCGCCTTTTACTGTTCCTTTAAGATAAATCTTATTCTTTCCGCCGTCAGAATCTGTGCAGCTGACAGTTATACATTTTCCTTCAATACAACCATATTCACACTGCTCTAATTTTGTATTCACAATGCCGTTTACACAGTAATATTCTTTAAGTGTTGTTGGGTTTATGCAAGAATCTTTATCATCAATTCTACCACCAGTAGAATCTTCGCCAAGGACTGTACTTCGCTCATAGATATTATATCCTTTATCAGTTTCCTTACAGATGTCTATATTACACTGATTACTATCTGCATCGCATCCTTTATTATAACAATCCTGTATTTTATATGCTTTAGTTGTACAATCAGCAAACTGATAATCCTGATATAAATATTTGTAAGCATTGACATTAGTGGTATCACCGCATTTTTTCTTATCTGGTAAAAATCCGCTCTTGCATACTTTTCTCTCGCTGATATATGCTTCACAATTATCAAACCCTTTAACATAACATGAACAATATTTATCAACATGGTCATAAACAGGAGCAGGATATTTTGGCGCTGCCCATGATAAACATTCTTTATATGCATCCAATTCTTCATCTGCAACATTTACAACAGTATATCCTTGTATTGCCAATACTGCCTTACCGACAAAAGAGTCATCTGTTGCCAATGAGCTGATTATTAAAATAAAAGCAATTAAAGAAAAAAGGACAAGAAATATCTTCTGATAATTTAATGTATTTAATTTTAGCTTAAGTTTTCTGTTTTTTTTCGAATTTTTCACATAATCACCCTTTTTTGTAATTCTATACTATTTGTAATATAGCGGTGGACTTTAATAATTGTATCTATTTAGTTAAAGTCCACGAATATATTCACGGGAACTTATATAAGATTATTAATGCCCGTGCCTATATATAAATATATTGGTTGGGGTTATGATTTAGGTTATCTTTTTATCTTCTCTTTTTATGTTATCTAACGATATACTCTGCGATATACACTACTGTTCTTCACCATTATATTTATAAACAAATCACCAATTATATATGATTATGCGAATCTTAACTGTATCAGATATCCACGGCAGCCATAAAGCGCTTGAAAGACTGGAAAAATCAGCGAAAAAAGCAGATTTAATTATTGTCACTGGTGATTTTACAATACTTAGCAATCATATTGAACCTATAATGAAAAGATTTAATGCCTTAAAAAAGAAGGTTATGATAATCACAGGAAATCATGAAAATTCTAATAAAGTGAAACTATTATGTAATCAATTAACTAACCTTTACTTTATGAATAATAAGATATTTCAAATAAACAATCTATTAATTTATGGTTACAATACCAATGGTTTTAGTTTCAAGGATGAGCGCTTTGAAAGAGACAGCTTAAAATTAGTTAGTGCAATAAAAAAATTAAAAAAAAGAGGCGCTCCTTTAAAAACAATACTCATCAGCCATGCTCCGCCCTTTGGCACAAAGGCAGACAAAATAATGGATGAGCACTGCGGCAGTAAATCTGTTCGGGACTTCTGCATAAAACATGATATTAATTACTGTTTCTGCGGACATATTCATGAAGGGGCGCATACTGTTGATAAATTAAAAAAAACAATAGTTGTAAACCCTGGGCCGTATGGAATGATGTTTGAAATTTGATTGTTGCAAGCATTACTATTGTGAGCATTAATTATTATGAAACTTGAGAATATAATGCTTAACTCTTAAACATGAATTTCAATCAAACTTCATAATTCTTCCCTTAAAATCTTCCTTCATTAATAATACCACTCTGCTCTCTTTTTTCTCGTCAATTATTTTATACCCACAATGTTCGCATATTCTTTTTGAAAACTCAATAATTTCTGGATGTCTTGGCATATTTTCAATTAAAAGCCGTTGTCTGGAACTCCCAACAAACATATATGCTTTTACTTCGACAAAAAGCGGCTCTGAAATATTTATTATCTCTGCCCATTGCTCTGGAAAACAATCATTAATGCCTTTTATAATAGTAAATCTTAACGTAGTTCTTGTTTTCTTTCTAAGCTCTGGAAACATTTGCAGGGTTTTCATTAATCTTTGCCATCCATCTTTTAGCAGTGGCTTATCTATTTTTTTAAACAATTCTTCATTTGGAGCGTCAACTGAAACATATAATTGTGTCGGCAGTGCAGAATCTTTCTCAAGCTTTTTTAATGCTTGTGGCTGCAAACCATTTGTAACTAAAAATGAGGTTGAACCTAAAGAATGAATTTCTTTTATCAACTCACCCAATTTAGGATATAACGTTGGCTCTCCTGTCAGGCTTATTGCGTAATGCTTTGGTGTGTATGCCTCTCTCCATTTATCTTTGTTTGTCTTTTCAAAACCACCAAGACCAGAAAGAAGCTTTTTCTGCATTTTTATGCAGCCATTAATTATTTCTTTAGGCTCGTCTAATTTATGCTTTACTTTAATCGCAGTATGTGCAGATGTATCTCTCCAGCAGAAAATGCATTGGTTGTTGCAGATCATTATCGGAGTCATTTGGCAGCATAAATGCGATCTTATTCCATAAAATTTCTGTTTATAGCAAACATCTTCATCTTTAACAGACCTTTTTGTGTATGTGCAAATTTTGCAGGCACTGTGCTCTCCGACAAATCCATACTGCTGTTTTTCCAAGCTTTTTCTGACAAGATATTCTTTTAAGTCTTCTTTATTTTTTTTTGGTTTAAGCAACATAATATTAAGTGATTATTATTCCATTTAAAAAGTTTTATAAAGGAAAAGTTATTCCTCTTTCACCAATGGAATTTAAGCAATTGGTTAAAAAGATTGAATTAAGCGAAGAATTCAGGGAATTCAAAAAAAAAGAGCCAAAGGCATATCTTGTTCATGTATTTCAGATGACTAATGCAAATACTAATATTGGTTACTATTCAACAGAATCACAAAAAGTTTTTACATTTGAGGATACTGGCAATGAAATACGCATGGAAGAACAGCCGGCATTTCAGGAAATACAGCATGATTTAAAAGAGTTAAAATTAAGCAAAGTCGCATTTGATTCTGATAAAGCAATTGAGATTGCCTTAGGTATTCAGAAAGAAAAATATGCCAGAGAAATTATTAATCAGAACATCTTAATCTTGCAGCATCTTGATATCGGGCTTGTGTTTAATATCACTTTTATAACTGCAGCATTTAATACACTGAATATTAAAATTAACGCAGAAACCGGCGAGGTTATCGAAGACAGTTTGGCAAGGCTGGTTGGGTGGTAGATATTTATTTTTTATTATTTCTCTGTTGACGATGTTTTGACGAGATTGGTTGATGTTATTCAAATCATTAACCATTTAAAGCGATTATAATTTATTCTCAATTTAATATTAATATGCGTCATCATGATGCTTTACATAATGAATTATAACTACATTATTCTTAACTTCAAAAACAATTATAAATGGATTAAGATGTGCCCTTCTAGTCCCACTTAAAACATTACTTAATGGCTTATAATGTTCTGGAGTATCTTTTATTTCTTTTAATTTTTTTGTTAATCTCTCAAAAAGGACTTTATCTTTATTTTTTAATTTTCTTAGCTGTTTTTCAAAAGAAGGTGTAAATTCAATAGAATAATTCATTATAATTCCTCAAAATATTTATCCATCTCTTTTTCAGACTTCAACCTCTTTCCTTTTCCTGCTTTAGCTTCCTTTATGCTTTGCTTTACTCCACTAACTAACACTTTATCATTATAGATTAATCTATCATCAAACTCTTTAATGATTGGTTGTAAACCTTTAAACTCTTCTCTTATTCCACTTCTTACTAAATCACTAAAATTTGAAAACAGACCGCTTTTAATCAAATGCATCCCCTCATTGTAAAGAGGTTCTGGCAATGTTAATGTTATTTTTCTAAATTCCATTTATACCACCTTATAATGTTTTAATTTCTGCTTTATTACTGCTTTTTTATTATACTTGAATACCACCTAAATAAGGATTCAATACTGATTCAGGTAGTATAAATGGATTTATATACTTTTCCTTTTTTAAAATTCATATTTGATTCCTCGCTGCTCTTTATCATCCTTTTTTTGATTATCATTCTTTTCATTATCCTTCTTCTCTTTCACAAAAAAATACAGCGCAACAATAAATATTATTACAACTATCAGGTTTATCCAATTATTATCTTTAATTTTACTGTCATAAAATACAGCCATTCCTGTTATGAGATTAGGTGGTTTAATTGTTTGATTCCTTTCATTGTCTTTTATATTGTTATCTATCGAATTATCTATCTGTTTTTCAATAGTTTCATTACTAAACTCATCATAAAAATAATAATCTGTTGCATTAATGTCCTTAGTAACATTTAATACTGCTTTTATACCTATACTATTTTTAAAATTAGCACCTTTATTCTGAAATATATCTTTGTTCTGAAATGCAGTTACTAAGATAATATCGTCATAAACTCCTTTTTCAAAACTTTTTTGTGGGTTGATTAATACAGTTATACTCTCTTTTACATCTGCTTTTATTTTCCCGTTTATTTTATTGAATGCAACTGCACCATTCATGCTGGTTAAGGTGAATAGTACAGTTTCATTATTGGGATTCATCAAAGTAATTGTTTTGTTAACAGATTCATTCAAATAAATCTTCGCCGGGCTTATTCCTATTGCTGTTGCATAGCTTAAAATTGGATTTAAAAAAATAATAATAAGAATAGAGCTTAAGAAAAGAGCAGGCAATAAACTTTTTCCTAAATCTCTCCTCATGCTTCTCTTGAAATTTTTATTTAAATTTCCCAGCAAGCTTTTCATGAAGCAACACCAACAATATTAATATTGGCAAGATATACATCTGGCTTTAGGTATTTTTCTAATGCAATCTTAAAACTTAACGGCAATGTTTTCTCTGCTCCAAAGTTTAGTTGTTCTAATGTTTCATTTGCCACAATCTTTGTTGTGATGTTGTTATAATCGCCGCTAAACTTGTACTGCATTACATTTCCATCAAGTGCTAAACTATTACTATAAACGCCAACCTCTAATTTAGTATTCCCTAAATTTTTTAAAGTCGGCGTTGTTTTCGTCGAGAAATTAGCATCACCATTGATTTCTTTCACTTCTTTATTTTTAACATTGTCAAAAACTAATTGTTCTGCATCGATATCAAAAGAAACCACGCTTAAATATTCAAATTCAATACTTTTTTCTGAGTTTTCATTGCTGGAATCTTTTGCTGTCAGCACAATATTATATTTTTCTGGTGTATCATAATAATTCATAATTATATTGCCTGAAAACAAGGCACCATTGCTCACGTTTGCGGTTTTGTTAAGCTGAATTTCTTTGACAAATTCTGGCGCGGTAACTAGCGCAGTAACATAATTAACATCTTCATTTCCATCGTTGTCGTCTACAACCACATTAATTTCTACATCTTTTATTTCTCCTGCGTTTGGCATTATTTGATACCCCTCTTCTTCGCTTTCATCAAGGCTTAAATTATAATCTATTATTGTCGGTGCTGAATTTGTAAGGTTAATTATAACCGGGAGTTCAATAGATATATCATAAGTGGTGTTTGTCTCAGTATTGTTTTGTGATTCTTTCGTGTTGTTACTATTATTATTTTTATTATCATCACTAGCATTGTAAACAAAACTGCTGTTGTAAAATATTAAATTTATACCCATGAAACTCATAAAATCATTGCTGTTATTGTTCGTGTCCTGAAAATTTATTCTTTTCAGAGAAAAGCCAGTTGGCGGGTTTGGTGCTGCTGTATTTTCATATAATCCTGCAATAATCTCAGCAATGTCACCCCAGCCAACTGCGTCGATGATTTCAAGGTTTTTGTTAACTAATGCAATCCCTGAATTTGTATTGTATAAAGTCATTGCTTCTTCATGATCAGCCTTTGGCCATAAACTATTATCTTTTAAACTGCTCCAGCCCAAATCTGTAATAAGATAATAACTGTTTGAAGAAATTTTTGAATTAATTGGTATTGTGACGTCTGCGTTGCTGCTTTCTGTTTTTATTGTGTAGCCAGAAATATCAATAGTTTGTTGCGTCGGGTTAAACAGTTCTATTGCTTCTCCGCCTGCTTCTGTATCAACAGGATCAACATACACTTGATTTATAATGATTCCTTCATTTGCAGCAACAAAAATACTGAAAACGCTGCTTAAAATAAAAACTAATACTAAAACACAAATTTTCACACCAATTTTTTTCATATTCTCACTCTCCGTTTGTTTTTAATTTTTCTTAAATTGTTTTTGTGCGCCGAGGATGGGAATTTCGTTAACCCCCATAACCTCGAACCCATAAGGGTATTGGTTGGTACCCAACCCACTTTTCAGGTGGGCGCCTTAACCAATTAGGCTACCTCGGCTGTGCACAAATTCAAAACATTTTTATATATGTCTTGACTAGTATATTATTGGTTGGTACTCAATGATTTTTCAGGTAGGTGCCTTATGATTAGGCACTTTTTTTTTCGTTACCCTCTTAAATTGTGTTATTATTGTACGCAAAAAAATATTTATACTTATTCACGTATAACTTATTTTAGTTCTGGTAAACTCATTTATTCAATGCCTTATCATTAGGCAGGTTTTCTTTTATTTGGTACACATCTTCTCTGCTATTATTCTATAATATATTGTGCGCCGAGGATGGGAATTTCGTCAACCCCCATAACCTCGAACCCATAAGGGCATTGGTGTGTGCCCATCTGTTTTTCAGACAGACGCCATACCATTAGGCTACCTCGGCTTTGCACAAATTCAAAACATTTTTATATATGTCTTGACAATAAGTTATTTGGTGTGTGCTCATTTTGTTATTTTAGTTCAGGCAGTGCCTTCCTTTAGGCACTTTTTCTTTTTTCATTATCTTTCTACTCTTCTTTTGTCCTTTTTATCAAAATGATAAACATTAATAGCAGAACTCCTTATTATAACCACCGCTGGTTTTTCCGCAAATTTTCCGACGAGAAAGAGAGTTTAAGGGCTGTTTCCGAAAACAGTATTTAAAGGAGAAAAGTTTTATCGGAAATCTTTTGGAAGAAGCGGAAAGTTTACGGAGAAAAATGGGGTGGATTGGTTTAATC
>JACQSP010000020.1 GCA_016205905.1 Candidatus Woesearchaeota archaeon | reverse complement strand
GATATAATGTTGAATATAAAAAAGAATTATATTAATTGTTATGTTCAATGAATATAGCAAGTGACACGATTTATATCCAATTTAAGTCACTTTCTACAAATTTGAGGTTAAAATATGACAAAAAGAATAGGCGGAGCAAGAAGAAAAACAAGGCATATATTTATGAAGGGCTTTAGAAAAAAGGGTAAATTGAGCCTGACAAAGTATTTCCAATCATTT
The DNA here is from genome assembly GCA_016205905.1 of Candidatus Woesearchaeota archaeon. Lineage (GTDB taxonomy): Archaea > Nanobdellota > Nanobdellia > Woesearchaeales > DSVV01 > JACQSP01. The sequence continues at coordinate 13,369 of JACQSP010000020.1, read as the reverse complement.
GCAGTTAAAGACAAGGTTAAATTTATGACTGAATCCTCTGTCCAAAATGGAATGTACAACAGAAGATTTCATGGCAAAGTTGGAAGCATAATTGGAAAAAGAGGAGAATGCTATAAAGTAGAATTATATGACGGAGCAAAAAGAAAAGTACTGATTGTTCATCCGGTTCATCTTACCAAGTTGAAATGATAATGAATTAAACAAGTTTAAATAAGGAGATAAAACATGGCACAACCAAAAATTCTTGAAGAAAAACCAATCACAATGGTTCAGTTAAAGGCAGATTTGGAAAAAAATAAGAAAAATTTAGGCGAATTAAATTTCAGAGCTGCAAAAACAGAAGAATATCTTGACCAATTCTTAGCATTGAAGCATAAGGAAGGCGAGGAATTAGCTAAAAAGCTTAATGACTTGAAAATTCCAAGATTGAGAGATGCCCATATTTATAAGATAATTGATTTAATGCCGACAAAGGTTGAGCTGGTTAAATTATTATTTCAGGGGACGCCTTTGACAATAAGCGAAGACAGCTGCAAAAAGATTGTCAAGGTTGTAGAAGATCATCTTCCAAAGAAAAGCAAGAAAGAAGAAAGTGCAGAAGAAGCAAAGGAAGAAAAGTAGTGGTTTGTATATTTTCTGTATTTGTTTTAGTTCTATGGACGCAGTCCACCGTCTCACTATGATTAATTAGTTGATCAGTTTCTTTGTTTATTCATTGTGCGATTTCTTTTGTACAACTTTTAAAAAAAACTTGAAAAATAATCATGAGACGGGTGGCTGCGCCCAGGAACTAATAAAAAAGTTTATTTAATAATTCTTAATCAAACTTTCAATCACGTCCTCATTCCATCCTGCTTTTATCAATGCTGATTTAATTGACTCTTTTGGCAGGCCTTTTGCAGTGTAATATCTAATGTAGTTTAATATCTGCTCCCGCTCATTTTTGTCCATAAACATTGCATTGTATTTTGTAAACAATTGCTGGATTGTTGGTTTATCCCATCCTAAATTAATTAGCTGAACAATTATTTGGTCTTTTGTCATTCCGTTTTCTAACTGCGACTCAACATAATTAATGAAGTTTTGTTCTATTGACGATGTTTGCTGCGCAAGCTGCAGCGGGGATAACTGAGATGATTGTGATGGATACTGAGCTGAGGGTGTTGAATATGCTGTTTGTGGTCTTGTTCCCTGCATATTTCCCTGCAAAGTTATATTGTTCATATTACTTTGCTGTAAAATAGTTGGTGGCATTACAGATGTTGTTCTTTGTTTTGTTAATTGAAATTGATTGTCTTGTTTTGTTGACTGAGTCCTTAATGCAAGCTCTTTTTTATGCATGAAGATTAATGAAGCAATTAAACTTCCTATTAAAACAAAGATAACTATGCCCCACCAATATGTTTTTCCTTTTGCCAAGATACCTATATTCGCTTGTTTCGTCACAGCTTTTCCAACAACACCTTTTTCTGCTCCAAATTCCTGTTTTAATTTCTGTTGCTGTTGTGCAGCTAACTGGGATGTTTGCTGCTGTGAAAGAGTTAATTCGTCTGATGGCTCTGATGGTTCTGGCGCAGAATCATCATAAGTTTGTTCGCCGGATAAATCACTAATTTCTTCTCCGCCAGTTAAACCTTCTGGAGCAATTCCTTCAGGAGATAACTGCTCAGATAATTGTTCTGTTAATGGCATTGGTGGTTGTTGTGAAATAGGTTGTTGCTGCAGCCCAATTTGTGAAGATGATGTTTCTTCTTGTTCATTCTCTCCATAATTCTCTTCATAATCTTCTTCTTTATATCCAGCAGGCTGGCAAATGCCCATGCTGCTGCAGACAAAATTTTTTGCGCATTTATGCTGCTCGTCGCATTGGATACAGATTAAATAGTCCTGACTACAAAACATTCCTGCTGCGCATTTAGTATTGTCTGGCTCGCCATTATTATTCATACAATCAATAACATCCAAATCACATATTCCTTCAAAACATAAAAAGCCTTGCTGACAATCTTCAGGTGTTTGCTCTGTGCAGGATGTTTTGCATTTGCCTGTATTGTCACAAGCAAAACCTGCAGTGCAATCTTTTGACTGTGTTGATGTTGTACATTCTGGAGTTGGAATAATTGGTGTGGGTGTTTTAGTTAATTCAGAGATATTAGGTTTAGGCTGTAATGTGGAGATTATTGGTGCTGGTGTTGGGATTGGTTCAGCTGTAATTAGTTCTGACGTGGGAATAGTAGAAGCTGGTGTTGGAACAGTAGATGTGGAGGAAACACATTCGCCTGTTGCCTTATTGCATATTTCATTTTCTGCGCAGTTTAAATCGTCAGTACATCCCAAAGGAGTTTCGCATATACCTTCGTTGCATATTTCACCTTGTGCGCAAGCAGGGATGCATTCTGTTGACGATGGAGGAATAGAAAACACACATATATTATTCTCGCAGGTTTCTGTTTCTTTGCAAGCAGGAACACATTCTGTCGAGGATGGAGGAATAGAAGACACGCACACATTATTTTCGCAGGTTTCTGTTTCTTTGCAAGCAGGTGTACATTCTATTGGTTGTGTTACAACCTCTTCAACACATGCGCCATTCTCACAACGCTGCCCTTCTGTGCATTCTGGATTACAACCTGTAAGAGCCTGTCCTTGAGTTCCACCTGTGCCTTCTGTACCTTCTTCTGGCGCATTCTGAGCACATACATTATTCTCGCAGTGCTCATTCTCACCGCAATTTTCATCTGTCTGGCATACTTCTCCAACAGCCTTTCCAAAGAAATCTTGGTTTAATGTGCTAAATAAGAATACAGAACTAACTAGTATAAGCACAATAGTAAGATATATTGCTATTTGCAATGGTTTGGTAAGCTGGATTTCTTTCATCTAACACCGCTTTTTTGATTGTCGAGTTTAAAGGATTTTCCTACTTATTAATTGGATATACAATATTGTTATATATAACTATTTTGTTTTTTGCTTCGGAAAAAGCTGTGGTGACTAATTTTTAGGGAGAACTATGATATAGCCAACCAATCTAATTTTTAGGTATAAGTTTATTGGTTGGCTATTTATAGTAACTGACCAATATTTATATCAATTGTGTCAGTTACTATATTTTAAGGACATAACAATTTAGATAATGATTTTATGTCCTTATTTACAGCAACCCACAACTAAACAGATAAGGGGTTTGTGGGTTGCTATAAATAGAATTTCTTATTTATACAAATGAAAATGTCATAAATGGAATGTAAATTATGTTCCCTTCTTTTCTAATCTTAGGGCATTCGCAAATAATTATTCCATATTTTGAGTTATACCTTTTGATTGATTTTTCAATTTGTCCCTTGTCTTTCTTTCCATAGCTTACTTCTATAGGGATAGTATTTTCTTTTGCATCCTGAATTATGAAATCAGCTCCGCCATCCTCAGAATCATAAAATATTCCTGTTGGCAGATTTACTGTTTCTTTCATTCTTATCATATATGAAGCAATCATGCTTTCCACTAAAACCCCAAACATATCCCTGCTGTTTTTATCAAAAGCTCCAAGCTTAAATCTTATTGCAGAATTAATTGATGGAGATAAAAAATAATATTTCCATGGCTTTCTTATAATCTTGCCAGCACCGCCATAAGGCTTAACACTAAAAATAAGGTGTGTTTTTTCCAAAACATCCAATATGCTTCTTATCATTGTTGGAGAAACCCCTAACCTTTCAGAAAGCTTTGAATCAGATGTCCCTCCAGGAAACTGCAAAGCCAAAAAACCGATTATTCTTGAAATTGTATTTCTTGTTTCTGTATTAAAGGATTGAATAGAAAAAATATCTTTTTCTATAACTCGGTCTATCATGCTGAATATTTTTTCATGCGCTTCAATCTGGCTCATGCTTAAAGTAAACGGAAATCCTTTATAGCAGACAAAATCTTCCCATTCTTTTTCTATTGGTTTGCCTATCTTAATAAGTTTTTTTGAGAGCTCATTTTCTTTTGAAGAAGCAATATCCACAAAGGCATCAGTTTCACCATGAATGATTAAATTCCTAATGCTTTCAGCAATATTTTTTGGCGGAAACCAATGCTCATAACTTAATGTTAAATATTCTGAAAAATTCATTGGAAAAACTATTTCTTTTGTTATCCTTCTCGCAGCATCAACGCTTAATTCAAGATTTAATGCTGATGAGCCTGTAAAAATCATAAAAATCTTTTTGCTTTTATCAAATAGTATTTTTGCTGTTTCACTCCAGTTAGCATCAAAGTGGGCTTCATCAACAAAAATAAAGATTTCCTTTTCCAAATAAATAGGGGATGTCTTATGGACATCTTGAATGAAAGTGTCTGCGACATCAAGGATTTTCTTGCCAAGGTATGCTTTTAATTCATCAGTTGAAAAATAAAGGATTCTGTCCTGAGCGATTTTTTTCTGGTTTTTCAAATAGTCATAAATTTGGAAGACAATAGTGGTTTTTCCAACACCCCTCAATCCAGGCAGAATAACTAGTCTCTTTGTAGTATTTCCACGTTTTTCTCCCATTAAAAAATCATCAACATATTTTTTAATTCTAAAATAAGCTCTTCTATATCTAAGAATGCCTTTTTCTCCTTCCAAATGGTTTTTAACCAATTGCGGAGCTTCAGCTAGCTTTGCCAAAGTATATTTCAATAGTTGTTCTTTTTCATTTATGTCCATATTAACACCACAGTAAGTAATATAGTGGTGGACTTTAATTCTTGTGTCCATTTAGTTAAAGTCCACGTATATAGTCACGGAATATTATATTCAATTATTAATGTCCGTGACTATATGTCTGCCTCATGTTTGTCAACTTTGCTATTGTAACTGTTAGTCGTTTGTCGTAAGTCGTTAGTCGTCAGCTGTGAACCCAGACTCCATTTCGCAATTGTAGCATTGCATAAGTAGTTCGTTAAACGACATACGACTAACGCCCCACGACAAACTCGCTTATTGTTTTCGCCAAAGTTGAATGGTAGACATATTACTTACATATCACAATTTAGTTATACATATTTATGTATAAGCGTTTATATATCATTATACATTTAAATGTATAAGAACTATTTAAGCTTTTCGCTTTTTTAGTGCATATTTAGATAGAAATCAGCTTCCCTTCTTGCTAAAAATCTTCTTCCTTGTCAATATAGTGTGAACTTTTATCAGCCTTTATTGGTCTTTCAGACACCATATCAAGTGTTTATCTATTTGCGGCATTTTTTAATCATCTCAACATATTTTTCAGGATTATGAAATATTAAATTATCAGACATAATATTATAAAAAGTGTTATCTTCCTTGTTTTTTAGAATATCTTTTTCAGCTATGTCTACATATCTAATAGGTTTTTCAGTTTATAATAAGTTTCAATTCCATATAATATTATATTATTTTTTATTGCTTCTTGTATTATATTTGAGGTTTTAGAATCTTTCATCCGTATAAATTCCTCTTCTGTAAATACCAAAGCATGAGTTTTTAGAGGAAGTAAAGAGAGAATATTTGAAATTTTAGATTCAAAATTGTTCTCATTCGATATAAATAAAAGGTCAATATCAGATGAGGTTGTTTGTTTACCTTTTGAATAAGAACCAAATAAAAGTAAGGTAAACAAACTTGTTTTTACTTTTGACATAATTTCTTTGTAGAGTTGGTTAATATTCTTGTTTCTGAGAATTCCAAATCTTCTTTCATCTTCAGCGGTATATATTTCAATTCCATAGTACTTTTCATTCAATCTGCATAAAGAGCTTTTTCCTACAGTTTGAACTTTGAGAACTCTTTTTTCGATAAGCCTTTGTATTGCGATATAGGTTATTCTGTAATCCGCTTCAATTTGTTTAGCAATTTCTCTAATTGTTTTTGGTTTCTTATTTTCAATAAAGTGTCTAACTATTTTTAGCTCTGTTTTCATTATGTACTATGATACATTATATTATGTATATAAATCTTTCTGTTTTTTATAAGTAATGTTATAGGCGAGGCATTAATCTTTTATCTCCCAATGCCCCTCTTTCCTTCCCCCAACACGCTTTAACTTTTTCTCGTCTTTTAGACTCTTGAGATTCCATTCGACTCCTTTGGCACTTAATCCCGTCTTCTCCGCTAATTCTTTGGTTGTAATTTGTGATTTTTCTCCAATCAACTGAATAATCTTTTCCCTAGTCTTTTCCCCAGTTTCGGGAAGAGGGGCTTTTCTTAAGAGGCATTCTTTATCTCCCAATATCCTCCCTTCGTCCCACCAACTCTTTTCAACAACCCTTTTTTCTTCAACGTTTCTATATTCTTGTCAATAGCGGTCGTGCTTATACCTATTTTCTCGGCCATTTCCCTCTTAGAAATGTGTGGATTTTTGGTTATCATTCTAAGCATCTTCTGCTGGTTTTCTACCAACCTTTCTACTACCCCTTCTACCAACCCTTCTACCCCCTCAGCTTTTCTCCTAAATCTGGTGATAAAAATGCCACCCACCACCTCAAATTCAGCATCTGGTTCTTTGGACAAAATCAAACTAATGCCTCTACCCCACTTTTCCACAAAATGAACTTCATGGAACATATCAGCAATCAGCTCATTTCTTCTTCGGGAAACCATTTTCTTTCTAATTTCCTCTATGGTTAAACCGCCATATATCCCGCCGGGACTTCTGATTTCCACCCTATCCTTAAAGACAGCAATATTGACAGAATCGTACTCATAGTAATCTCTATGGCAAAAAGCATTAATGATCGCTTCTCTAAATGCACCTTTGTCAATTTCAGGGACATCAACTCGGCGTAAACCTTCCAGTCTCATCCCAATATGGATATTTCTGAGAATGTACTCCTCTGCTTTTTCAATTAAATCAAAGAGATTTTCTTCATATTCTTGTCGATCAACAATGATTGTGGTAGTGGTGGTAGGAAAAGTTGCACACCGTAATTTTGCGTTTGGAAAAAATTGCTACGGGCTTTTACAAAAGAGAATTACGGCAGTATTTAACAATTTACCATCCCTGAGCAGACCTAATTTATCAAAAGAATTCTCGACCGAGAGGTATTCTCTATCTGCTTCTTTCAAAAACCACTTCAGTTTTTCAACACTGATATCTTCAAACTTTGCCTTCTCACTAATCTCTTTATCCCATCTGATTTTATCTCTCTTCGTATTCAAAATAAAGCGCTCTATCTCTTTGGCACTTGACTGCCGATCTTCGTCTCCAACTCGGATATACGCACGACCATAAGCGTAGTAGGGTACGTTGTTTCCAGTAAACTCTACACGAACACAACTTTTTCGCTCAATAATCACTTCCTCGATTTTTGGGAATATCTTTGGCTCGATATGTTCAGAAATTGCTCTGGAGACCTCACGCAAAGTATTTTCAGTGACAGTTTGTCCTGATATTGCTCCGTCACGACCAACACCAAAATACAGTTCTCCTTTCTGATGCTTGTTGAGAATTGCGACTATGGAAACTATTGCCTCTTTCAGTTCTGATGTTGACTTCTTCAATTCCAGGGTTTCAGATTCTTTCATTTTGGATTTTTCAAAATAAAAAAGTAAGATGTATTAGGTAAGAAAGTAAAAGGTAGGAGGTAAGAAGTAAGAGGTAGGTCGTAGTCGTTACCTCTAACCTCCTACCTTTCACCTCTAACCTTTTTCTACCTCACCAAAAACTTATCAATGACTTCATCGCTCCATCCCTGTGCTTTGAGCTTTTCTCTGATTTCTTCTGCAGAATTTCCTTTGTCAAGATAATATGCAACATACTTTCTTAACTGCTGTTCGTATTCTTTTGGCAGTGCATTATGTAACTCTTCGTCAAAAACTGAGTTAACATCGTCTATGTTGTAGCCAATCCTTTCAAGGTTCTTGGTTATTTCATCCCTGTCCTTTCCTTGGCCTAGCTCTTTTTTAATGAACTCTTTTAGCTCATCTTTTTTCATAGAAGTTTCTTCTCTTGTTTCTTTTGGCAGCTCAGCACTTTTAAAGGGTTTGCGCAGTTCTTCTGGCTGTTCTATTCCTGCGATTACTTCTTCGTGTGGATGTGAGGTTCTTGTTATGAGGAATACAATCAATCCTATTAATAGCAAGAAAGGTATCAAAGTCCACCAATATCCTTTTATCTTGTCAAACAAAGGTGTTTCGACAACAGGCGGTGTTGTTTGTGTTGGTTGGGTAGGTGGTAGGGTAACTATTGGTGTCTCTTTCTTAACAATTGGCTCTTCACAAGGCGCACATTTCTTTCCTCCACAATCTATTCCATATTCATCTGCATCTTTTTTATTGTTAAAGCAAAAATCAGGGCATTTAACTTTGCATTTGCCGCCGCAATCAACACCTTCTTCACCTATATCTTTAATTTTATTGTTGCAACCCTGCGCATAACTCGGCGTGTTGCCTTTGCAGTCATACTGGAACAATAAAGACGTGCCGCATTTGCTTAGGCATTTGTAAATAATCTTGTCTTGGACGCAAGGCGTGTATGCCTTTTGCGCGTGGCATTTGACTGAATCCTGCGGGAGCATGCATTGGTTGCTGCTACTACTTCCTCCACTGCTGCTTCCACCGGAGCTAGTGCCTGAGCTACTGCTAGTGTCAGATGGTGGTGGGGGTGGTGTGTCTACTTGTACTGTTGATGAGCAAATATTATTAACACAATTTGGTTTGGTAGTATCTGTGCAATCAGTATTGCTTAAACATTCATAAGCTGGATTAACACAAGTGCCCTTCATACAAATTAAAGAACCACTAGGATCTTTATTGCAACTATATCCTACTGAGCAATCGTTAGCTTCTGTGCATTGCTCATTGTTACCATCATTTGCTTTTTCTTGCTCGATTAAACATTTTTTATTTTGAGGATTAGTTGCACAATTATCATCTGTGGCGCAATTAGTCACGTCTAAACAAAGACCTTTATCACATCCATTTGTGCAATAATTTTCTGATGTTTGGTCTAAATTAATAATTGAACCATCTTTTTGGAATAATGTTGCCGTTACTTTCCAGTTTTTACAAGCGAGGTTTTCTTGGACGACGATGCGGTTGTAGGCATTTGTTGATGCATCTGTTTTAAGAGTTGTGATAACAACACCTTCTACTGTGTTAGTTTCCATTACACTGTCATAATTAGCGGTGATTTGTTCAGGTGATAAGGCGCGAGAGTAAATTTTAAATTCATCTAAAGCAGATTTAGATAGATATTCACTTCCTTCTGCATCTTCCCATTTACCAATGTTCATATCTTTTAAATTAATTGGCTGCTCATAACTAAATGTACAATATTCTTTATTATTAATCATTACCTTAACATTATTCTCTTTATATGTTAAAAGCAAATGGTTCCATGCCCCTTTGTTTTCTGGACCAAAATAAAAAACAGGTTGATTATTGTCATTGCAATAATTTTTTACTTTGTCATCTTGAAAGAATACATATCCATTATTAGCAAAAAGAGATAAACTAGAACTACTAAAAATCGGACCACTAGTATCTGGCGCAACAAACAACCAGAGTTCCATTGAAAATTCATCAAGATTTTCTAGTAGACTAGAAGTAACTTTAATATAATAATCTTTTGTATAACCAACAGCACCAAGGGCATTTGCAAATCCAACTACACCACTCGGAATTAGATATGAAGGGATTGATGTACCTTTATCTTCATTGCCTGCCATTAATGTTAATTCCTGAGGTGTATTCCCAGAAACATCGACTAACATAGCTTCCATCGGCAAATTAAATAAAGTAATTGAGTCGTAGGTTTGCTCTTTTAACGTAACTAAATCATACCAGTTGTAGTGAACACTTTCTGCTTCTGTTGGTAAATCTTTAACCTCTGCAACAAAATCACCTGCATCTTCGTGAGTAAGAGTTAGTGTTGGCTGAACCACAACTGCTGCTCCACACTCGCTTATTTCAAAGTCGAAAGTTCCATCCTGATTTATTGCGGTTAATGTTACTTTAACATTATCGTCTGTACAGAAAGATTCACCTAGTGCTAATGTAGGGATACATGCTCCAGATACGCATGTTTTTCCTTGTTCACATTCTGGTGTACATGTTGCATCTTGTTGAGGTTGTTCTTCAACACAAACACCTTCTTGACAAGTTTGACCTACAGCACATAAAGTATCTAATATATTAGTTGTAAGCCTTTTATCAAATGCTCCGCTTTCTCTAAACAAATAACCATCAACTTCCCACTTTCCACATTCTTTATTCATATTTGGAATTAATGTGTTGTATGCTGTGTAATGCGCTGTGTCTTTTACATTACCATTAGCATCCATCACGCTTTCATAATTTGCTTTAACTTGCTCAGGTGTTAAGGCTATGTCGTAGAGCTTGAATTCATCGATGAAACCGTTGTAAAACTCTAAAATAGAAGAAGGGGCACCAAGATAAAATGGACCTTGTAAATGTTCTGGAACAAAAGAGTTTTTATAGTCTATACTATTTATTAGTTCACCATTAAGATATAAATTAAGTTTATTTTGTGTTTGTAGATATGTCACAACCAAATGGTTCCATGAATTATCATTATAAATAGTTTTTATTTCAGGAATTGTTGATGGGATATAATTGTTTTGACTATCAAAACCATACCATGAAATTTTAAGATTTTTAGAGGCATCTGTATTCTCAATCAAAGAAATAACAAAATTATTTTTTGGAACATATGGAATTAATGTAATTTCATTACCAAATAACAGAGCTTTGTTATCAGGTGATTTAAACCACATCTCTATCGTAAAATCATTATCTAAAACTAGATTACTATCGCCGATAGTTACATAATCATCAACGCCGTCGAAAGATAGAGATTTACCGAGGATGCCATCAGAAGTTATTGCACCATTATTTACAGTTCCATAATTGTTATTACCACTAATATCACCAACTTGATTAGTAATTATATTCTCAATTGGCAAATTAACAACTGTGATTGGTTTACTATCCCCAACTACTCTTTTTTTCCAGTTGTAATGCATACTGCTTGTAAAATCTGTTGGATGTTCAACTGTTGGGTTTAGATTTACAAATAAGCCATTTTCACCATGTGTTACTAATACAATTATATCATGAATACTATCTCCCCATGCTTTTCCCGTCAAGGTTTCAGGATTAACCAAATTATACACAAAATATGCACCAATCAGAACAAGCAGAACAAGAAGCGCATAGATTACTATTTCAAATGTCTTGTTTGATGTTGAGTTTTTCATTTTTTTTGATGATTTGGATGTTTTCATTGTGGCACCTCTTCTGTGATATACAAACTCCATCCAATTAGTTTACCATTATTGAGAGTAGGGGAAGTATCTTCTACTGTTAATACCCATTCCCCGTTCATATCTATATTTTTAAAGTCATCCATTGTTCCTTCTTCAGCAATTTTGCTTAAGTCATAAGTATAATACAAATGAAGATTACTATCTGCTGGATTATTATTTTGAAGAGTAATTGTTTTACCATTATGTGTTAAAGTAATCTTAAGGTCCCCTCGCCATGTATGCATAATATTTAGTTTAACATAGACTTTCTCAATAATACCTGTAGTTGGAATTGTAATCTTACTAATTATTTTAGGAGTGATACTATTAATATTAAGAACACTATCTGTTGAACTAAATTTTGTTCCAGGAATAATTGTACATGTGGAAGTATCTAGACTACATGCTCCATCAACAGTACAAGGTTTATCCCACTCACATACAGTACATGTTTCCTGCGGAGTATTCACACAAAAAGAATTTGCACATGAATCAATTGTACAAGGATTAATATCATCACATTCTTGAGCAATTGTACATTGTAAAGTTGGCAATCCTGTTTCAAAGAACTCTAAATATTTTGCCATCAATTCTTTTTTTGTTTTACCATCTTGTTGCTCAACTAAAGCAGCAAATGGTACTGATGAGCCAATTGTCCTGTATAATTTAGTTGCATCTTCATAAGCAACTGCTGTGCCAAATGTTTGACCATCTTTACTTCCTTGTTGGATTACAACAGCAGGTGTATTAAATTCTTTATCAATATGATCTACAAAATTATTACCTAAACTATACAAAGGAGTTATATCATAATCATATCCTAACAAGAAATGTTGTCCTGCTAAGGCTCCAATTATTTGAGTATCACCTTCTGATATAGCTTTAATGTGTAGGTAGTATTTTAGATTAATTGGGTCTAAAAAGAAAGTATCACCACCTTCAACATATAATTTACCACCTTTATTAAGATAGTCAGTTAAGAGTTGGTATTCCGAAAGAGTTAATGAGTGTTTTGCTCCATAAACACCAAGTGATACAAAAAGCGATTTATAATTTGTAAAACTTGTTAATTGAGTAATATCTTCTATAACTTGCACTGTTTTTTCATTTGCGATGATTGCTTCTTTTAAAGGTGTTATGAATTCTTCTTTAACTTCACTTGGCTTAAAAATTATATAATCTGCATCCACAACAACATCAACTGCTACTTTTCCATCTGTCAATGTTCCAACTTTTAATTTATAGTATTTCTCATTATAAGTAAAGGGAATTATTTCACCTTGTGCAGCACCAGTTATTGTAACTTTATTACTTTCAGTAGTATAAGCAACACCAGCAACTTTCCCCACCACCACATCTCCATACTTCACTAACATTAATACACCTAATAATATTATAAGTATCAGCGCAGCATACAGAAATATTCCCCAGTAATGTATCTCCTTTTGTGGTTTAGTAAAGCTTGCAGGAGTTTGAAGTACTTTTGGTTTTGTTTGTTTAGATTTAGTTTTAGAAATATTCTTTTTAATATTGCTCTTAACCTCTTTTTTTGCCATGAAATCACCTTTTTTAGTATAATACTCATTTATTTTACTTATTTATTTATATAGTTTTATATTATTTTTTAATTTTTATGGTACTTTATAGTATTTCTGGCATTAAAAGAGGATATTTAGAAATATTTAGATAATAATAGGTGTTCATACTGCACAATTTACATATAATTTATGCAGTGTTAATTATAAAAAAAGGATATCATCAAAAGAAAGATATTACTTTTTCTTTCGTATTTTTTGTTCACAATAGTAGATTAAATATTATGTTTTTTGTATAGTATCTCATACAATTAATATACAACTCTTTTTGCAACTTCCTTGCAACATTGTCCCCTTAATGAATAGTGATAAAATGATTCACTTGCTGAATATTCAGTTAGTGAATATTTGTAAGGTTTTCTGTTTTTTTATTTTGTTTTATATACTAAATGTCCTTAACTTCCGAACTAAAATTAAGGACATTTGTATATCTCGGGAATCAGAGATTCCTGAGAAGTTAGAAAGCTTTGCTTTCCAACTTACAAAAGGAATTAGTT
>JACQSP010000016.1 GCA_016205905.1 Candidatus Woesearchaeota archaeon | reverse complement strand
ATTATTTTGCACTTTTAGTATATTATGCAATCCAATAATTTGCCACAAATAATGAAGAGGTGATTAATTGAATAATAAAAAATAATGAAGCCAAAACATAAAATAAAACAGGTTTTTCCCGCGTTAATAATGCAAGAATAATGTATAATGGAAAGCTAACAATAATCATTCTTGTCATTGACATTAAATTGCCTGATAAAAGAGGAATGAGAATAATCAATAAGGAGTATACAAAATAGCTCAACCTTAAATGTTTATAAATGTAGTATAGCATTATAATAAAGAAAAAAGTGGCAGCAACATCTATTATTGAATTTCTAAAACCATGAAGTGTTGGATTAGTAAAATAAGGGATATAATTAGAAACCTCAAACACCCCTCTGCTCCAGAATTTTTGTGCTGTAAAAAACGTAGAGAAAGTTCCTGTAATGAACCATAAATATAGTTGATATATCAATAATCCAAGAGGAATTATCAAAGGCCAAATAATGGATTTGTCAAATTTTATCATTAATCCTTTTGAGCCCTTATTTTGAAGATATTCTATAAGCAAAGGAATAACTATAAACATGCCTAAACTTCTAGTTAATGAGCATAAGATGCCAAAAATGCTGGCAAGAAACCATTTTTGTTGTCTTGCATAATAAAAACTCAAAATAACCAGCATAATAAATAATGATTCTGTATAAACTGCTGTGAAAAAGAATGCTGTCGGGAAAAGCAGAAAGAGAAAAACAGTTCTTTTTGCAATAATTCCTGCAGCAAATCTTTCAGCAAATCCTTCTTGTTCTGGTTGTACGCAATTACTAGAAGATGTTTGTTTACTTGTATAAGATGTTTGTTCACTTGCATAAGAAATTTGTTTGCTTGTATAAAGATTTTGTGGGTTGCTATAATCTAATAAAACCAATTTATATAAATAAATAACAGAAATAATTGAACACAAAAAAGATACAATCAGGCCTGATAATATAAGATTATTGAACCCAAAATTAAACAAATAAATTAATAATGGATATAATGGAAAAAAGGCAAAAACTGCTTTATCACTTAAATCACCTATCTTTCCTGCAAAATATCCATCTCTGGCAATTTTCATGTACCATTGGCTGTCCCATGGCTGCCAGATGCCAGAAAATGTTTCTTGCTTGTCAAAAAACTTAAAATTATTATTATACATATTTTGGTTGAAAGGGATTGTGTTATAACCAATAAAAGCTGTTGTAAACACAAGAATCTTGATTATAATAAAGATTAAGAGTAGATATAAATAAATGTTTTTAACGTGCATATTGCTGATAAATAGCTTATAATTAAATAGTTTACCCTTCATTTATCTCTTCTGCTTTTTTTCTGTCGATCAATATTTTTGCAATCTTTGCTGGCAAGGTTGAGATTTGATCCCTCTCAAAAGGCCCATAAGTTTCTAATTCTTCGCCTACAAACTTAGGAAGAGATGATAAAAATCTGACCAAAAGCGCTTCTTTTGTTTCCTGTTTTGGTTGGTTAGTAACATCTTTAGATGGAATTGCTTTACCTTGATGTTCTTCGTCTTCTATTTTCGGCAAGTTTTGGCCTAGAAGATTTAAAAGAATGCCTTTTCTGTATTTAGACAACAAAATAACCAAATCATTGTATAACTTAACCTCAAATTCTAACATACCTTCTTTTGACAGTTCTGGCCCTGATTTTGTGTTCAATATAGCAAGACTAACCACTTTTTTTTCTCTTCTCTCGTATAACTCTTTCATTAGTTTGTTAATATTCTCTATTTGAAGCGATAATTTAGCTACCTCGTCTCCCTGACTTAGCTGAAATTGCTTCTCTTGCAAGAGCTGTTTCTTTGTCTTTAAATAGCTAATAAAGTCTTTATAGAATGATACTTCTAATGGCTGTAATTCAGCCCTATTCTTTTCCCTCCTTAAAAGCTCAAATAATGTCTCATAAGTTAGATTGATTTCTTTAGAGTCATCTGCCATAATTGGTGGGAAAATCTTGGTAGTTAAAAAGATATCTAAACAAAAGAATATATGTTCATGTTTTCATAGTTTTATATAAGGGATATGACACAGCCGTTCACTAATAAAGGTAAGAAGGTTTAGAAAGTTAGAAAGCTTGAAGGTTTGAAAGCTCGAAGGTGCGCTTTATGGGTCGCACTTTCAAGCTTTCAAACAGTTTCATGAGACGGTGGCTGCGCCCACATACGAATTGGGAGCGGAAATAAAGGGTTAAGAAAAAGTAAGAAAATCACCTAGAGAATAAAGGTTCATATTAATTTAATCAATTAATAAACATTAGAAAAAGTTAAGAAAAAAAATAAAAAAAATAAGCAATTAGCTTATTATTCAGTTGTTGTTTCAGCTGGAGCTCTTCTGCAGGTGCTACTTATTCAACTGCTGGTGCTGGAGCTGGTGCTATTTCTTCAGCTAGTGATGCTGGAGCTGCTGCTGCTGGAGCTGCTGCTGCTTCTGCTGCTAGCTCTGCTTTGGTTTTCCAAGACAATGCTGCCTCATTTACTGTGATTGCAACAACTTCATCGCCTTTTAATGCGTAACTTGCATAGTTAGCAACCATTTGTGCAGCTAATCTTGTATCTTCAGCAGTCTGACCTGCAACTACTAGAGCAACTTTGCCTGTTGTAGCATCTTCAAACAACTTTATCATACCCTGTCCTGTTTCAATGCCCATTGCTGTGAAACACTCTGCTGGATTACCCATCAAAGCACTTACAACACTGTTAGCACATGGACCACCGACTGCAACTACATTAACAGCTGTAACATCAGTTACTTCTGTGTCCAACTTGAATTGATCTACACCAATTTGCTGGATCTCAGTTGTGTATGTGCCTGCAGTTGAAACTTCGGTTGTTGAGGTTGTTGGAGCAATGAATACTCTACCATATGCAGCAACCTTTGGATGCTCAATGACAATGCTCTGTTTTGAAGAGTCATCGTCAATTGTTATCCAAGTTCCTTTGTTAGAGATTGTTTGTCTATTGTCATCATCTGTATCACTTATGTCATTCTTTCCAAAGGTATATGATGTGTCTGTTGAACCTACAACGTTACCTTTTTCGTTCATTTTAAGTTCTAAGACGGCATCAGTTGAGTCATACCATGGTGTCATATCAAGCAAATCTGCAAATACTCCTGATGAGGATGCACTACCTATAAATTGGTTAGCAATTGCATGACCAGTGTCATAGTACTCTGCAAAGGATATGTTCATTAGTTTTGGTTGTGTAACGTTATTACCTTGTGCATAAGAACTACCTTGTGCACCAATACCAAAATAAGTGGTGTAATTTAAAACAACAAATCCTTCATTCTCTGTTTTCATAATTAGTGTTACAGGTGTAAGGCCAGTAATATTACCAGTATAACCTGAACCTAATGCAGTAAAGTTAATTGCCTTTTTATCTGAGTCAACCTTAATAGTCACACCATCTGAAATACCACTCAAGGAAATACTTGCATTTGAGAAAGCCACATCATTTGTTTCAGTCCCATATGTCAAATCCTCAAAACTATACTTGCTGTCTACTAAATTAAGATTGCTTATTTTCACAATGTGTGCCTCATAGTTTGAACCAGATGATACTAAAAACTTAGCACCTTTACATTCAGATACAGAAGTACTTCCTACACAAGTATTACCTTTCAAAAAAATCATGTTATCTACTTCAGAGTTGGTTGTGGTTTTACCTAAATATAGGGTGTCTGCAGAGGTGTCTGTTTTCATATCAATATTAACTTCCTTACCATCTTTGTTCTTGAATGTTAAGTCACCATTTTTACCTGATGCTTTAACTTCAATCTTTTCTTTATTATCTTCAACTAATTCAGAGAACACTATTTTGAAAGTTCCAAATACTGGGTCAACATATTCATCACCAGCTGCAAGGAATAATGCATCATCGTCTGGATTAACTCTATATGCAATTTGTTTTAATTGCTCAGCAGTAGATCCTGATGGGTTATAATCAATGTAACCAATTGCATATGAGCTAGTTACATCAGTAATTTTATCCTCTCCAATTTTTACTTCTTGTTGGTCTCTTATAGTAACAGAGTTTGCACCAATTGCAACCTGACAAACGTCTGTGTTCTGACCTTCTGAGTGGATAGCTTTACCATCTGTTACACCAAGAACAACACCATTAACTGATTCAGTTGTTCCTTTATCAACCCATGCTGATTGGCCATCTACCAAGAAACCACATGCAGTAATTTCACCAGATGAAGCAACTTCTGTAACGTCAACCATTTCAACTGTGTGTTCTGTACCAGAAACAGTTAAAGTTACTTTTTCTCCTTGTGACATCCATGCTAGTGATTCTCCACCCAAAAATTTAAGTTCTTTTAAATCATTGGTGGTATATTTTGCATCTACAATAGAATAGTCTTTACCCATTATTTTGAGTTTTGTTCCTTCTAAATCAGCACTCATGCTTGCAGATGAACTATTGTCTACAGTAACAGGTGTATCAAATTTCAAGGTATAGTTATAAGTATAGTAGGTGGTACTATCTTTTAAATATAAATATACTCCTGCGTTTGGTGCAGCATCATCATCTTGGTCATGAACCAATTTTGTTGTAAAATTTAAGTGTGTTGGGACATCATCAAGGTAGAGGGTCTGTTTATAAGTTTCTGTAACTTTGTTGTTACCTTCATTATCCACATAGGTTCCTTCTGCAAGAAGTGTTTTAAGATCTGAATCTGTAAATTGAGAGTCTACTTTTGAAACAGACATATTCAGATAAAAGTCTTTATTACCAATCTCATATCCATCAGAAACAGTCTTTGTTACTGCTGCGCCAACAATTGGTGTTTTCTTGACAGCAACTACTTGAACTGCTGATACAAGCATGTTTTGTCCAATAATATCTTCTGCCTTTGAGTTTTTACCAACTACAAAGACACCGTCGAACTTACCATCTGCGTTAATAAACATAGTTGGGAAATTTCCCAAATCTGCTGTAGCCATCGCACCCAGCAAAGTTGCTCCTACCATTGAAGCGCCTAAGCTCAAAGCTGCGATCTTTTTCACAGTCTTATTTAATTTCATCTTAACACCTCCTAAGTGTTTCGTCTTTTTTATATAGGCTATCATGCCAATTTTTTATTTCTTTTTTGTTTCTGGTTTGATGCTCCCTAACCTGCCTACAATTACAGATTTTGAGCGGTTTGTTTGAGTATCCAGCTAATAGAATTGCAATTATTTATAAAGTTTTCGTAAGAGGATGTATTATGATATGAACAAGCAAGGATAAACCCTCTTATGAAGGCATATAAAGAGGGTTTAGAAGGATTATCACTGGGAAATAAAAACATTATTTTTTGGAATTTTATTTATAAATGGAATGAATCTAAGTTCTTCTGTTTATAAATAGACGCTTGAATTTTGGGGTTTTGAGAGAAGTTAGATTTAGGTAGAGTAACTCACTGCTTACCTTGAATAACACCTACGAGAAACAATAGAACTGTTAAAGATTAAGGAAAGACATGATAAATGTGTTCTCTGTCTACCCCAGATAACTCAGTGAGAAAAATATAGAGATTCTGACAATTAAAGAAAAATAGAGTAGAAATGTTTACTGACTACCCCAAATAACACAACGAAAAATCATAGAAATTGCAGAATAAGAAAACATAACAGAAACAAAATTGAGGGGATAGGGAAATTCGTCTTATGACGAAATCCTTATCGACTTCGTCGTTAACTATTCGAACCCTAGTAGACACTAAGCGAGCTTTTTGGTGTAACAAAAACCTCGGAAAATGCCATCAGTGGTATTTCACTTCGTTCAATACCACTTTCATAAGAATTAATGTTTTGAAAAGAAGCATAATGAGGGGATAGGGACATTCAAGCTAACGCTTCAGTTAAACTTCGTCGTTAACTATTCGAACCCTAGTAGGCACTAAGCCAATAGGTATCTTCCAATCATAGCAAGTTGCTCATAATACCCATCTTGCCAGATGGCCTAAGCTTGGACACCACCTATATATTATATAGTATCTTGATGTGTTATATAGTATGTGTCTATCCCGTTTGGCCGCTCCGGCATCCCCTCAAACTAATCAGAAATTCTAGCTATTTATAAAGTTTGTTTTCGAGCTGATAGATTTTGTCAAGAAATTCCTGTTGATTATGTTTAGTATTAGTTATGTTCTGGTGATATTTCTGTTGATTATCTTTATTGGATTGAAGATTAATTAATTGCTTGTAATATCTTATTGCTTTTTTTGGCTCGCTGATTTTTTCGTGCAGTTTTGCAAGATGTAAATATACTCTTGTATCATGTGGGTCCATACTAACTGCTTTCTTAAATACTTCTATTGCCTGGCTGAATTTGTTAAGTTTTATGAGAATCAGGCCTATATTATAATAGGCAGCAAGTTTGTTTGGATTAATTGCTAAAACTTTATTGAACAAACCTACTGCATCTTCTAATTTATCATCCTGCATGTAAATCACGCCGAGATTAAAATAAGTTGTTTCATCTTCTAATCTTAAATTAATGCTTTTATTAAGAATTTCTATTGCTTGATTCTTTTTGCCCTGCTGCATGAATATCTTAGCAAGATAATTATACGCTTGTTTATAGGTTGAATCAATCTCTAATGCTTTTTGAAAATAGAACAATGCTTTTTCAGGATCTTTTTTATAATTATAATAAATTATTCCAGCGTCTGCATAAGGCTTTGGGTTTGCAGGCTGCTCTTTTGTTTTTTTAAGAGTAAGCTCCAGATAATACAGCTGCTTATCTCTGACAAAATCCTTTCCACGAGAGTATTGATAATGATGAATTACTACAGGAGATTTAACCATTGGCTGCTTTTGGGCTTTTATTGATGGTGTGATATCTTCATGAACCCTGCCTGTAAACTTGAATAAGGGGTTATTCTTAAAGAGTCTTGTAATAGGTATATCAACAAACCCGAAAAAACCATGGGCAAAAGGATTGTCTGGAGATGTTTTTTGCCACAGTGTCTGCTCAGAATCATTAGTATATGTTCTCTGCAAAAGCTGAAATCCTGACAATGCAGTTGTTTGTATCATATACTTTATTTTTTTAAGGTCTTCTTCTGCAATAATCTCGTCTGCATCCAAAACAAGAATCCAGTCAGATGTTACTTTTGATAATGAAAAGTTTCTTGCTGCTGAAAAATCATCTGCCCATTCATAATTAAATATTTTTAAGTTTTGGTTTGAAGAAACAAATGGTGAAGAAGCAATGGACGAAGAGGCAATAGATGAAGAGGTAATGGATGAAGAAGCAATGGCTGAGGCAATTTCAATAGTTTTATCTGTTGAACCTGTATCAACAAGTATTATCTCGTCCACAACATCTTTAACAGAATTGATGCAGGTTTCAATAAACTGCTCTTCATTTTTTACAATCATGCATACTGAAAGTGTTTTTTTGGTGGGTTGTTTATTATTCAAGTTAATTTGATTAAAAAAATAGCCTTATTTAAAGATTATCGAATATAGTTCAGAATCGTTCAGAATACCTCAGAAGAATAATAGTTTTTGTTTAGTTCCTGGCATGTCCAACCCGTTCACGAATAAAAGTAAAAGGTAAGAAGTATAAGGTAAGAGGTACGATGATAACATCGTAGTCATTCCCTCTTACCTT
>JACQSP010000019.1 GCA_016205905.1 Candidatus Woesearchaeota archaeon | reverse complement strand
AATTAAATTTTTAATCTTTCAGATTAAATATGACTTAATAACCAAAGTTACATTTAATCTGAAATATACAAAGTGTTATATCCGACAAATATAGTAAGTGACCAAATTTGTATAAAAATTTACGTCACTTACTATACATTTGTTATTATTTACTATCTTTATATTTGTTTAGCTGATTAATATATTTTTACCGCTCTCCACCCGTTTGTGGGACGCAGTCCACGGTCTCATGAATAATTATTAGTTATTCGTTCTTCGTTTTTAGTTCTTAGTTACGAATTACAAATAGCGAAGAACGAATAACTATTTTATCATAATGAATCGGTGGCTTCGCCTTGGAACTTAACAAATATACTTATCTTTCAATTCTTTTCACTTCAATAGATATTGCCTTCTCGTTAACACGTATATATCGAGGGCAAACAGTATATTCTAACTTATTTTTCTTGCAGTAATCTATTACTTTATCATTATATTCTGTGATGGCGACAATACCTCGTTTATCTTTATGGAACACATTTACTCCAATTTCATTTAATTCCTGCTTTATCTGACTGCATGTTTCAATAAGAAAATTTAATCTCTCATGGGCAGTTTTAAGATTTTCAAATAGTTTCTCATAATCAAGATTAACAGGCTTTATTTTATCTGCTATCTCTTTTGTGCTGTTTATATCATTTATAACTGCCTTATCATTTGAGCTGATAAAGCCGCCCTGATAATTATTCACAACCTTCCATTTGCCAAAACTGCAGACAATTATATCTGAAAGTTTGCCATTGCACAGCCTGTGTTTGTTGGTTTTAGTTATTTGTTTATTAGCTTTAATTATTTTGTCGCCAACTGCATTTGTATCTTCTATTAACAGAACATTATTCTTTCTGCAAATCTCTGAAATTTCTTTTAGCGGCTGCTCTGCATAATAGCCTGCAAAGCTTGTAATGATTAGCGCTGTTTTTCTTTTAAGTTTCTCACTATTTATTGTTTTGTTTGAATTAGATAATCCACAAACTTTTTCCAGCTCATCAATTAAGATAACACCTTTGTCTGTTTTCACTTCTATAATCTTCAAATTAAACTGTACAGGAAACTTCTTGTAGCTTAACCATCCGCCTTGGTCAGGGATAATTATCTGCTCATAACCAGCTTTGCTAAGGTAATACATTGCTGCATAAATAGCTAAATCTCCAGAATTAGTCAACACAACATATTTATGATTAGTGTATTGTTTAATAAGTCTAATAATTCTGCTGACTATTTCAGTTTCAGAACTTTTGTTATCAGTCTTAAGTTTAATAGCTTTATTTTCAGTGATTTTATATTTAGTAACCTGTGGAGTGTCCAAAACCATGAATCACTAGAAGAAGTGTTAACTTTATATAGTTTGTGAGGATTTTTAATATTTCTTTTCGGTTTATCTTTTTATCCAAACATCCTTTTTCCAATCAATTTTTCTAATGTTCTTGCGTCTTTATTAAAGTTCCTAATACCCTCTGCAAGCTTCTCTGTTGCCATTGCATCCTCGTTCATTGCCCATCTAAACAATTTTTCATCAACTGTTTCATCCTCATCCTTGCATTCTGCCTGCGCAGATTTTGCAGAGAGAAAACAATGCACATTCATTTCCACATGCTGCAATTCTTTGAGCAATTCAGGTGAAATAGTCAAAAGATCACATCCTGCAAGTTCTAAGATTTCTCCGCAATTCCTGAAACTTGCACCCATCACTTCTGTCTTATAATCATACTTTTTTAAGAAATTATAAATCCTTTTGACAGAAATCACACCAGGGTCATTATTTCCTGAATATTCTTTTCCTGTGTTTTTTTTGTACCAATCCAAAATTCTTCCAACAAACGGCGAGATAAGTGTTCCATGTGATTGCGCAACTCCAACTGCCTGTATATAACTAAACAAAAGCGTTGAATTTGTATGGATACATTCTTTTTCAAGCTCATTAACTGCCTGTATGCCTTCCCAAGTCGCTGCTACTTTGATAAGAACTCTATCTCTATCAATCCCTTCTTCTCGATATAATGAGATTAAAGAGGTTGCTTTTCTTATTGTGCCTTCAACATCAAAAGACAGGCTTGCATCAACCTCTGTTGAAACTCTGCCCGGAATAATCTTTAATATTTCTTTGCCAAAATTTACATATAATTTATCAAGTGCCAGAGAAACCTGCAGTTCGCTTGTTTCGCCAACTCTTTTTCCATAATCTACAGCATCCTGAAAAAGAGCATTATACTCTGGCATTTGCGCTGCCTTAAGCATCAATGATGGGTTTGTTGTTGCATCCATTGGCTGATATTGTTTAATTGAATTTATGTCGCCTGTATCTGCGACGACAATTGTGTATTGTTTTAATTGGTCAAGCGCATTCATCATGTTTCCACCTAGCTTATTCTATGCTTATTAATGTTCCTACCTCTTATATACTATTCTCTTATATATTATTCTTCGTTCAGGTATCAGCTTTTGGAGAAATCTAAACATTTATTAATTTTTTGAAATATGTTTTTTTGATTATTTCGTTCCAAGGCGCAGCCATCCGTCTCATGAATTAACTGTTTGACGTTAAACGTTTGACGTAGGACGTTAGACGGATGATATTCGCTGAACACTGTTTTACGTCTTACGTCTAACGTCAAACGTCTTACTAATTAAATAAATAGTGAGACGGTGGACTGCGTCCCACAAACTGGTTGTGAGCAGTCACATGAAGTTAAGAAAAATTAACATATAAACAAATATGCTTTTTTTAATAATCTGCTTTTGTTTGGGTTTATCCTTTTTATCAATCTAAACATTTAAATAATCACTAAGTGTAATCATCTTATTAAAGCCAGCGTCGCATACACAAATAAGTTGTCTTTGATCGCGACGCTGTCATTAGTTTCACTTATGCCAGCGTCGCATAATTCGGTAGTGCGGTCGCCTCGAAAGCGACTGTCCGCAAGGACTTTCAGGTTCAAATCCTGGCGCTGGCGTTGTTTCTTTTTTTTATTTCTTTTAATAATCTATATTAAATCCAATCTTCATGCAGATTATTAAAAAGGTGTTGCTGCCGTTATGGTAAAAACTCAGCTACGCTTCTCGGCAATTAAGATACGATTAAGATAAGGTTTATCCAAAATCTCCAAAATATCATAAAGTGGTAAATAACTTTCGAGATATTCTAATCTGTTACGACCTTCTTTTACAGAAGCCAAAATCCCTATGAAAGAATGAAGTCCTGCATTCCACGTATTTGAATCATACTCTTTAAATTTAGCCTCAATTCCGTTACAGACCTCAGTTACCTCAGGAAATTCGCTAAATCGCCTTCGCATATACTCTATAGTACAAGAACAAGTGATTCCACAAGTGATCATATCACCGCGCAGATATCCTGCATAACCCCATTGGCCTAAATCAGGTGATGTTTCTTTTTCAAAAAGTGCTCTAGCATCTATTTGAAAGTTTAAAACTAATTTTACGTGGTTACTAGTATAAGGACGAATGTGCCATTTTTCTGAAAATAAATTCATAAAAAATCGATTCATAAAAAGAAGTAATTTTTGTTAAATAATAAATGTATGTGGTAGCTTTAGCAACCATTAAAAGAAGGATTTATAAACTCGTAAATCATTCCATATATTATGAAGCTAGAACACATTGAAATCCTGCAAACATTAGGATTAACAGTCATTGAAACAAAAACGTATTTAACCTCAATAGAGATAGGAAAATCACTTGCAGGCTCAATCGCAGAAAGGGCGCACTTGCACAGAAGAAATGTCTACGATGCCTTAGAAAAGCTTCTCCAAAAAGGGTTAGTTTCATACACTATCTCAAACAACAAGAAATACTGGAATGCTATCCATCCTGAAAAAACATTAACTTTAATAAAAGAGAATGAAAATCTAATTTCTTCAGCGCTTCCTGATCTTATCTCAAAATTTGATGCTTCAAAGCTAAAACAAATAGTTGAAGTTTTTGAAGGCTTAGGTGGAATGAAAACCTTCTTTGATGATATGGCAAAAGCAAAACAAAGTATAATCATGCTTTTCGCAACTGGCAAAGCTTACCAACGGCTTCCATTTTATATGAAAAATTGGGATGTTAGGATAAACCAAGCTAAAATAAGAATTAAAGTTCTTTTAAACTCAGATGGCGACAAAGAACCCTACAGGAATTATAAATATGGAGAAGTAAAAATCCTTCCAAAAAGCTTCTCAACCCCAACACAAATTTTTATTTATGGAAATAAATCAGCAGTATTTATTTGGTCAGAAGAACCGCTTGCAATATTAATAACCAGCAATGAAATAACTAACGGTTTTAGAAAATATTACGAATTCTTGTGGAAATTAGGAAGAAATATAAAATACTGACGACAACAACCCCCACTACTAAACTATGGACACGATGACTTTGTATTTTTAGGCTTTGTCAAATGTTACACTAAAAATCAATCTCTAACAAGAGAATATACTAAACGTGATTAATTTTCGTACAAATTAATCACGTTTGTATATACAAAAGTGCAAAATAATGTTCGATTATTTTGCACTTTTAGTATATAACAGCAATCACGATGTTAGTTGGACTCCAAACCTCCTTTTTACTTCTAATTTTCCCGCAAATCTTTCAGAACAACCGAAACTTTTCCGATAAAATTTAAATGCTTTTTAAACTATTTTTGGTGATATCTGAAAAGGTTTTAACCTCTCTGAAAATCTTCCGGTTTTTCTCGACAAAGATTAATTAAGGAGTTCTGTTATTATAACAAGTATGACAAAAAAACTTCAAATCAACCAGTTTAATAATACATATACAAACATAAGACAAATATTAGAACGAGCCAGGAATTATGCCTATCACTCAGTAAATTATGCGATGGTAATGGCATATTGGCAGATAGGAAAGATTATTGTTGAAGAAGAGCAAAAAGGAGAGGAAAGGGCTGAATATGGATTTTCATTAATAAAAGAAATCTCACACAAACTTACAAAAGAATATGGTAATGGTTTTACAGAGAGAAATATATGGTATATGAGAGAATTCTATCTAAAATTCAAGAAAGTGAACGCACTGCGTGCAGAATTAACTTGGACTCATTATAGATTACTATTACAAGTTCAAAATGAAAATGCCAGAACTTTTTACATGCATGAGTCAGTTAACAGTAGATGGAGCACACGGCAATTAGAAAGACAAATAAATTCCATGCTTTATGAACGATTAGTGTTAAGTAAAGATAAAAAGAAAATAAAACAACTTTCAAAAAAAGGACAGATTATCCAAAAGCCTGAAGATATTGTAAAAGATCCTTATATCTTAGAATTTTTAGGACTAAAAGAAAACAAAGCATATCTTGAAAAAGATATGGAAAAAGTGTTAATAGACAAATTAAAGGATTTTATGCTTGAATTAGGCAAAGGTTTCTCATTTGTTGCAAGACAAAAGAGAATATGTGTTGATGAAGATAATTTCTACATTGACTTAGTATTCTACAACTATCTCTTAAGATGTTTTGTTCTCATAGACTTAAAAATAGGGAAGCTTACTCATGAAGATATAGGACAAATGGATTTTTATACAAGGTATTTTGAAAAAGAAGAAAAACAGAAAGAGGATAATTCAACAATAGGAATTATACTCTGCTCAGATAAGAATGAAGCGATGGTAAAGTATACTGCCCTTAATGATAAGAAGAATCTCTTTGCCTCAAAATATAAACTTTATTTGCCAAGTGAAAAAGAATTAAAACAAAAATTAATAGAAGAAAGAAAAGAAATTGAGATGAAAAACAGATATAGCAAACCACAATAATCTTTATCTGAGCTTGTTGTGGTTTGCTGAATACTCAACAAACACGATACACCAAATTATAAGGTTGGTTGAGTATAATATAACCAATTTTCTCTTTTTATACCAAAAACTAAATAAATAACCTCTTTTCAGAAAAAGGTATGATAATAACACTCTCCGGCAACATTGCATCAGGCAAATCAACTGTTGCGGAAGCGCTTTCTAACAAATTAGGCATGAAACATTACAGTACTGGAGAATTCATGAGGCAAATGGCGAAGCAGGAAGGGGTTTCTCTGCAGGAGCTTGGCAAAAAAGCTGAGAAAGATTTCTCCATCGATAAAAAAATTGACGATTGGACATTAAATCTTGGAAAATCTGAGGATAATTTTATTATTGACTCAAGGTTAGCATGGCATTTTATTCCAGACAGCATTAAGATATATCTCTTCGTCGGCAAAAAAGACCAGATGAGAAGATTAATGCTGGACCAAAAACTGAAAAGAAGGAAGGCAGAAGATTTCAGGAACGAAAAGGATGCAGTCAACAAAATAATTGCGAGAGAAAACAGCGAAGATAAGCGGTACAATAAATATTATAAACTAGATTATCATGATAAAAAACATTATGATCTATGGTTGAATACAGACGGAATGACAATAGATTACTGCGCTGAAGTTTTAAGAAAATTCATTGAAGAAAAATATAGATTCAAAGGGATAGAAACAAAGGGATTTGTTAGTAAAGTTTTGAAATTTATATTGAGAAAATAACACTAACAACTAACTAATCTGCTGTATATACCTGCATTAAATAACATACACCAATTAAATAATTATATCACATATCCAAGAATGACAATACCTTCTTCACAACAACATCTTTATCATAAACAGCTTCTACTTTGTATTTATCTTTAAACTGTTTGACAAAGGTTTCAATCTTAAGTTTGTCAGTCTTATTAATCATATCTGATTTGCTCAGATAAACAATAATCGGCGTATCAGGCTTAATTTTCTTCAGATTTTCAAAAAGCATGAATTGTTTTTCATAAGAATAGCATTCTGTAAGATCAAAGACAAAAATAACGCCGTCACAGCAGTGCTTTAAAGCCAGATATGCCTGCTGTTCAATAAGATTCATCTTGAAAAATCTGTCTAATGTGCCTGGCGTGTCAATAAATTGTATTTTTTTTGCTGCAAAATCTTCATTTTTTAGATATCCTATATTCAGGCTCTTTGTTGTGAAAGCATAATTTTTGATTTCAGGTGTTGAGCCAGTTATCTTTGAAAGCAGGGTACTTTTGCCAACATTGGGAAAACCAAATATGCAGACAGTTTTTACTGATGTTTTTATCATTGGAAATCCTTTCATTATTTTTCTTGCTTCTTCAAGATATTCCAATTCGTTTTTAATCTGCTTCATTACTGAGCTAACTCTGCCATAATAATCTCTTCTTGCATCATTTATCTGGCTTAATTCTGATATATGCTTTATTTTATTCTTATAACCTTCATAAAAATAATCTAATTTTTTGAGCGCCCATAAAACTGCTCCCAAAGATCTTTTTAATGCACCATAATCTAACGTAATCCTGACCAACTCCAGATAAAATGGTGGCAAATCATCAAGCGTGGGAAATGATTTAAGTATATTTCCTAAATGAGAATTTAAAGTATTTCTTACAACACTGATTCTTTCTATTTCTACGTTTTTTGATTTAGTAAGCTTGTCTTTAAACTTTGTTTCTCTAATCAGTTCAGCTTGTTTCTTGCCTGAATTGAATGCAAAGTCAAGATATGTTTGGTAGGATTCAACCTTTAACAATTTTTGAAAGTTCATGTTAGATATATAAAACTAAGGTGGTTTTATAAATATTCTTGTATTTATTTCGTTCCTGGCATGTCCAACCCGTTCACGAATAAAAGTAAAAGGTAAGAAGTATAAGGTAAGAGGTACGATGATAACATCGTAGTCATT
>JACQSP010000024.1 GCA_016205905.1 Candidatus Woesearchaeota archaeon | reverse complement strand
TAACTTCTTATTTTCTTCATTTTTTTTATTGAAATTCATTTTTTCATGGAGATATCATATAAAATCTCTTCAATCTTTTTTAGGTTCCATTTAATTGAATCGGCTTTTTTTCTTAGCTCTCCATTTCTTAAATCAATGCTTGAGAAAAACCCGAATATCTCGTCTATAATCTCTTTAATCTGCTGGACCTCCTTAAACTTCTTGTTTGTAGCCAATATAACTGCTGATCTTGCCATCTCGCCGGTAAAATCGCACAATCCAAGAAGGTATTCATCAGGGCTTACTGCCAATTTTGCCAGTTCTGGAAGCTTTTTTTCTTTCATAAACCCATAAAAGCATTTTGCTTCAACATATTCCTCTAGTGCTTCAGAATAAGCGCCGACATTCCTTAAATTTTCGTCTTTCTTAAACAAACTCTCTGCTTTTTTTATGTTTGTTTCAGCTTCCTCTATCTGCTTTTTTGAAGTATTGAAATCATTTCTATGCGCAGAGTATATCGCTGATTTTGACGCCTTCAAAATTATCCTTGACAAAAAGATAATGTTTTCCCTCTGTTTGTCAAATTCTTCCAGATTTTCTTTGATTTTATTAAGTTCTTTTATGTTTAACATTTTATCAACACCATTAACTGGAATGTATGTGTTGGTTTATATATTTTGTTGTGTTGTCTTTGTTTGTATTTAGAAAATTAAACTCTTCTTAAAAATCAAACCCAATACATATCCCCTTCTTCTTCATTTGTCTTAAAGATGAGAATTACAAATTCCTCGTTAGTGTCATTAACAAATTCATGTACATCATTAGGTTCACATAGAAAAAAATCATCGGGTTTGCAGCGGAATTTAATGTTGTTTAATATTATTGCGCCATTTCCTTTTAGAATATAAAATATCTCATTTGTTTTTTTATGATAATGAGGCTTAATGTTAGTCTGTGGTTTGAATTTGACAATCTGAAATTTACTGCCTTTGCAGTTTAAATCTTTCTCGTCAAAAGGAATATTTTTAACGTATGTGTATCTTTCTTCAAAATTTAATTCTGATAAACTTAATTTTTTCAAAGTTACTCACCAATTAATTTGTATAAACCATTTTTTTAATGTTACTCACTATTTAATTTATATAAACCAAATTTTCTCAGATTTATTCACCACATAACTGAACAATTATCTCTCTGTTTCTTCCGCCGTCAAGTTCAATGAACAAAACAGCCTGCCATTTGCCTAACTCAATATTACCATTAATGATTGGAATCATTTCAGAAGAATTTAGTGAAAGTGCTTTAAGATGAGAATGACCGTTTAATCTTTCATTTGGCTGACAATCTCTTAAAGAAATATCATCATGCAGATATTTGGCATTTTTCGGCGCAAGTTTTTCCAGATAAAGCCTGAAATCCTCAAGTAATCTTTCCTCATTCTCGTTTATAATTATGGCACTGGTTGTATGTTTTGTGAAAACTAAAATATAACCATTCTTGACTTTGCTTTCTATCAATAATCCTTTTATTTTTGGAGTTAGGTCATAAAAACTTACTCCTTCTTTTGTTTCTAGTTTTATTGTGTGGTTTATTATCATAGTTAGAGTGATTTATAATTTGTTTCTAATTTTTTGTTATGTCATTAATGATTTATAGTTTAACTAAATGCTTTTTTACTTAAACTATTTTTTACTTAACGTAAATCAACCCCCTATAAGTAGTAAACATACTAACTAATATTTTATGATTTATCCTACATAGTTAGGTACTTTTCGTGTTTCTAAATAAGAAATAGAGATTATTTCTTTACTTGTCTTTTCTTTTCTTCTTTTTTCTTATTATCTTCTTTTATAGAATATCCAAACATTTCAGGTATTATTTTACATTCTGCTTTCCTTAAATGTTCCAGATAAGTAACTCTGGAGATGCCAGTAATCTTAGAAAGTTCATTAAGATGTATATTTCTTGGGAAATCATAATATCCTTCCCTAATTGCAAGCTGTATAGCTTCTTTTTGTTTTTCAGTAATCTTTGGCATAATATGCGGGATAAACAAATCTGTAAAATCCTGCTCTTTGATTGAAAGCATTTCTACATGAAAAAATTTGTTGAATGAATTGTATAAATCTGTTACTATTTCTCTTTCCCACGCGCCAAAATACCATTCCTCTTTTCCATCCTTGTGAATAATTGGTTTTAACAAGAAAATTTTTGGTGTGTAATAATTTGTTGTATGGTAATCACTTAATTTCATGCGCATATATGAGAGATAAACATTCCCGCTGCCTTTAAACTCAAGGCATCTTTTATCTTTTTTAACTGCTGATATAAACTGTTGGATATCATCCTGCTTTCCGCTTAAAATATTGACATTTGTATGATACCTGTATTTTCCCTCGACATAAGAATTAAGGGGATACATTGAAATAACTACATTAAACTTTGAAGAATTTGTGAGATAAATACAATTCTCATGCCAGACCTTGAAATGGCCAATCCACATAACTTAATTTAATACGCATTGGAATATAAAAAGTTATTGTAAATATACTAAAAGCAATTAATTTTCGAACAAATTAATTGCTTTTGTATATACAAAAGCACAAAAT
Organism: Candidatus Woesearchaeota archaeon; assembly: GCA_016205905.1. Taxonomy (GTDB): domain Archaea; phylum Nanobdellota; class Nanobdellia; order Woesearchaeales; family DSVV01; genus JACQSP01. Next base: position 1,566 of record JACQSP010000024.1, on the reverse strand, counting down.
AATGTTCGATTATTTTGTGCTTTTAGTATAATTGTAAGAATAAAGTAAAACCAATTTCACTCCCTATTCTTCAGCCAGTCCCTAATAATCGAAACAATCAAATAAACTACCATCGCAGAAACAGCGCCAATTAAAAACCATAATGCAATGTCTGGCTGATTAGATAGATTAGATATTGTTTCTGCTGTTTTTCCCGCAGTTTCAAGCGCAATAGAAGCAGCAGCCTCATCTGTCGTTTGCATTGTCGTCTGCACTGCTGTCTGCAGCATAGGCGCTGCTTTTTCAGCTGCCTGTAGTGCAGTTCCTGCATCTTTAGTTGCTGCCATAAAAACAGACCTGCCAAAACCAGAAGCAGCAGCATAAGTATATAATTTTAACAATGCTCCTGCTGCCAAAGTAATGAGCGCAACAGGCAGAATATTTTTTAACTTTTGTTTTAGGTTTGTTGTACCAACAACTTTTTTTGGCGCAATTATTATATATTTGTTTGCAAGCTTGTAATGATTGACTTCCCTGCCTTTCTCGCTATAATGATACTCGTCTACAACAACAAGGCTTGCTTCCTGCAGTTTTTGCAGATGATAATGCACAGTAGATATAGGCATTCCTAACTTTTTTGATATATTTGCTTCTGTGTCTTCTTTTTCAGCAAGGTGATTAAGTATCTTTCTGCTTGTGTCGCTTGTAATTGTCTCTGCAAGACTCTTTATCCTTGCATCATTTAGGTCAATTAATAATAAATTGTTTTTTGCCATTGTTAGTAAAATAAATAATCTAATATAAATATCTATTGATAACTTTGAATTAAGTTGAAATTATAATTTTTGTTTATTTAAATATATAAATAAATAGAAAGAAAAACCTTATCTTGATAAAACAAGTTCTTGTTTCGATAAAAATTGTAAGAGGCCATAGACGCGTTTCTTTATTCTATCTACAAATTCTATTTTTTCTTGTGTAGATTCTTTGTTGTAATTCTCATAATCATTCGCATCTACAAGATCTACTAAAACTTCAAATTCATTTGGATTAGTTCCTTTATAGCCCTCATTTAATGCATCTACGCTTAACAACATACCTGTAAAAGCATTTACACCCAATGGATTATTATCAAGATAACGCCTTACTCTTCTTTCTTTTGTAGCTTCCCACATTCGCCTTGCATGATGATCTGCTCCAAAATCATCTTCGACATATGTCCTGCATAAATCCTCTTGAAGATATTTGATTTCTCTTTCAGCTCTTTTTTTCGCTCTCCAAAGGCTATAATCTATTTGTGGAAACATTGATTGAGAATAACTTGAATGATGAATTCTAACAACATGTGGGTCTGCTAATAATATCTCTTCGATACTTCTATCTTCAGTACTCTTAGCTGGTGCTTTTTTTCCATGCTGAGATACATTTTCATTTACTGGTAGATTTTCATCCATGAACCAAGGTAATGGATATTATCTTTTAAATGTTATTATTAATTTTTGTTCAGTTCCTGGCATGTCCAACAGGTTCACTAAGAAAACTAGGTGCTAGGTTCTGGGTGCTAGGTGCTGGTGTCGATAATTATTC
>JACQSP010000023.1 GCA_016205905.1 Candidatus Woesearchaeota archaeon | reverse complement strand
GTTTTATAGATATGAAAGCAAATAGAAAAATAAAATGGGAACAACTACTTTTTACTTAAGGCACAATGATTTGGGAGTAAGATTAAATGGTTTGAAAAAAAAAGAGCTAGAACAAATTGACAAACTTTCACCTTACAGCATTGATAATAAGTTTTTAGGGTGGTGTGTCCCACTTGAATTGCACAATGGTAATGTCTGCACTTTAATTTTCTGGAAAGGCAGATTAATGAAATTAGAAGATGCTCCACATATTTTGAACAAAAGATATTGGGATAAATACGGAGGAAAAACACATAATTTATATGAATGGACTCTTCTTAAAAGATTAATATTAAATGAAGTTGAATATCTAGATAAAAAATTCAAGAAAGAATTAAGGAAAAAGAGCATAAATAACTAAATAAACAAATAACTAAAGAAATGATAAGCTTTCTTTTATACTAAAATTCCTTGATTTTCGAACAAAAATCAAGGAATTTTGTATATACAAATGGAATTAGTTTGTTCGAAAACTAATTCCATTTAGTATATAATAAAAACAGAGAAAAAATAGCCCTGCTCGGATTTTCGCTGTGCCAGCGTGATTGTTTTCTAATGTGGCTGTTCTTTTCACTGGCATTTTTCGAACCGAGGTCGCAAGGTCCAGAGCCTCGCATGATGGACCGCTACACTACAGGGCTGTTTAAATGGCTAAGAGGTGGTGTTGTTTTTTAAATTTTGCTGTTTTCTGATTTTATTGTCTTTTCTTAATCATTAATTAGTTTTAAATTTTCAATGCAAAAAAATTGTTTATGCTTCACAATGCTAAAAACCTGAAAAGTTATGCTGAAGCCTGTTTTTCATGCATCCTTAATAAAATGCTGGAAGCGATTATCAATCCACCCCCAACCACCATATTCCATGTAACTGCTTCACCAAATATAAGAACTCCAAAAAATATCGCTGCAATTACCTCCCAATAAGTCAGTAGGGAATAATGCGCAACTTTTAGTTTTTTCAGAGCTGAAAAGAAAAAATAGAAAGTGCACAGCCCTGCAATTATTGGATAGATTATGCCCAAGCCAAGCTGTGGCATTGTAGGATAAGGCTTATTGATAAAAATAAACGGCAGGAAAATAATGGCTCCAAGCAAATTTTGATAGAATATTGTCTCTGTTTTTGTATAATTTGGAAGCTCTTTCTTGAAAATGATAATCGTCAATGCATAACCTATCCCTGAAAAAAGCATTGCAGTCATGCCAATGAAATCATTATTCGAAAAATTTATTTCCTTGTTTATATACATGACAATCAATCCAACAAATGCCATTGCAAATAGTGCAAGTGTTTTTGCGTTTACTTTTTCTTTCAGCAAAATAATGCTTAACAAAGCTGCGAATATAGGCCATGTGAAAAACATGATTATTGCGTTACCCATTGTTGTGTAAATATACCCTATACTAAAAAACAGAATTCTGATTGCATTGATGAGAGATGCACCAAGCATAACTTTATAATTGCCCCTGAATAATTCAATTTTTCTGAATTTAAGAAAAATATACAGCAGAACAACAGGAACAATAAATCTAAAGAATGTAACACTTGTCGGCGGAAGATTGATGAGCTTGATTAATGCCCCGCCCAATCCGCCAAATGTTGCAGCAATGATAACTTCCAGATAAGGATTTAGTTTCATGAGTTAGATAATGATTTGTTTAATATATTAATCTTTCGATAAAAAGCTGCTCCGGCCGGGACTTCCATAAAAATGTAAGAGGTTTAAGGTAGGAAGTAAGAGGTAACTAACATTTTTACTTCTTACTTCTTTCTTCCTACTTCTTACTTTTTATTTTGAACCCGGGTCTTTGCCTTTCTTTGCCTTATCAATTTTCCTCTTTAAAGACTCGAGAGGGCAAAATGATGGGCCGGTCTACACTACCGGAGCAATACCTATAATGGATTAAATATCGATTTATATAGTTTTTGAGGAGAAATGATTAATTTATGTTTTTAACTAATTGTATTTGTTTCGCTGATTTCCTTTTTCTTAGTATTTTTTCTGGCTCATAGTATGTTATTCGCTCACAGTCCGTTTGTATAACAAACACAGTAACTTTTCGTAATAACTCGCTGTGTTTGTTATATTGGACGAACTAAACTAAATGGATACCATTATTTAGTTCGTCCGCTATGGGACGAAGTCCACCGTCACATGAAACTGTTTGAAAGCTTGAAAGTCTGAAAGCTCGAATGTACGCTATATAGGCGGCATTTTCAAGCTGTCAAGCTTTCTAACTTTCAAACATTTTTCGTAAGACGTGTGGCTTCGCCTTGGAACTAAATAAAAACCAATAATCTATTTATTACACCTTCTGCTATTAAGAATCAATTAACTTTTTAAAGTTTGTTCTTGTTATTAGTAATTATGTGCGGAATACTTGGAATATTTAATGATAATAAAGCAAGTGAAAAGGAAACAACTGAGAAGGAAACAAATGTGATATTTAAGGTAAAGGAAGCTCTGAAAATAATAAAAAACCGCGGCAAAGACATGTATGGTATAGCCAATGAGATTGACTTTGATTATCAAAAAAAGATAGATTATCTTAAATTACATAGTAAGGAAACACCTAACGCAATAGCTCATTGTCTGCACAGCCTTGTTTCGTTTGTTCCGCAGCCATTAATTAATGAGAAATCAAAAAATAGGTTTATTGCCAATTGTGAAATCTATAATTGGAAAGAGCTTAACGAAACCTATGCTCTTAATGCGAAAAACGACGCAGAAATGCTTTTCAGGCTTATTGAAAAAAAAGGAAAAACATCTGTCCAATTAACAAAGATATTAGGCGAGCTTGAAGGCGTGTATGCATTTGCATTCTGGAATGTAAAAAAAAGAAAAGTTGTTCTTGCACGGGATATTATTGGAGTTAAGCCGATATGGTTTTCCTCGTCTTCATCATTTTCCTCTGGTTCATCCTTTTCCTCGTTTTCATCAGTTTCATCCTTGCCTAATTTTGCATTTTCCAGCGAAAAAAAGGCGCTTGAATTTTTAGGATATAAAGAAATTACTGAGCTGAACCCGCGAAAAATATTAATGTACAATATCAAAACAAAAAACATAAGTCAATACAATCGGCCTTTTTTCAGCATAACACCTGAATTAAAAAAGCCTTATGAAGAGATAAAAAAAGAATTGGCTGGTTTTTTGACAAATGCAATTTCTAAAAGAATTCCTGACAGGGCATTTGGCATTCTGTTCTCTGGGGGCGTAGATTCAACATTCATTGCATATGTCTGCACCTCTCTCGGATTAAAACCTACGCTTTACACGTCTGTTCTTGAAACAAAAGGCACAGAATTGAAAATACCTGAAGATTATATATGGGCGAGAAAAGCTGCGAAAGTATTAAAACTGAAATTAAAAATTAATAAAATCAAATTAAAAAATATTGAGAATTATCTTAAATATATTGTTCCGCTGATTGAAGACAGCAACGTCGTCAAGGTTGGTGTTGCACTGACATTTTACGGAGCGTGCGAACTGGCGAGAAAAGATAACATCAAAATTATTTTCTCCGGTCTTGGAAGCGAAGAAATTTTCGCTGGTTATGAACGCCACAAAAAAAGCGCTGAAAACAATGCAAACATTAACAAAGAATGTTTAAGCGGCATATTAAAAATATACGAGCGCGATTTATACCGTGATGATGTAATCACCATGAATAATTCTATTGAATTAAGGCTGCCTTTTCTCGACAGAAAATTAGTTGAGTATGCGCTAAAGATTCCGGCACAGTATAAGTTAAATGTTCAGTTCGACAATAAGAAAAGCAATGAGTATGGATACAAGAAGGAAATAGATAAAACACAGAACAACTTAATAACACCGAATAAATTAACTACACATGATAATTTAATAACACAGAACAAATTAATCTTTCGTAAAATTGCAAAAGAGATGGGTGTTTCTAGTGAATTTGCAGAGCGCAAAAAAAGAGCTGCCCAATACGGCTCAAGCTTTGACAAGGCAATAGAAAAACTGGCTAAGCAGAATGGATTTAAATTAAAATCAGCATACTTGGACACCTTCCTTCCGAGAAAAATAATGAAGTTAGGTGTGCTTTTCTCGTCAGGAAAAGACTCAAACTATGCAATGCATATCATGAAAAATCAAAATTATGACATTGCCTGCTTAATAACCATCAAAAGCAAGAATCCAGCAAGCTATATGTTTCATACACCAAACATTGATATTGCAAAACTGCAGGCAGAGGCATTAGGAATTCCTTTGATTGAGCAGATAACTGAAGGAGAAAAAGAGAAAGAGCTGAAAGATTTAAAGAAGGCAATAGAAAAAGCAAAAGAGGAATACAAAATAGGAGGCATTGTTACTGGCGCAATAGGTTCTACATATCAGCGGGACAGAATAGAAAAGATCTGCGATGAATTGGGATTAAAAATCTTCTCGCCGTTATGGCACATGGAACAGGAAAAAGAAGTAAAGGCCATAATTGATAATGGATTTGAAGTTATTATTGGCTCAATTGCAGCTGACGGCTTAAGCAAAGAATGGCTTGGGAAAAAGATTGACTATGAAATGATTGAAAAGTTAAAAAAGCTTCATGAAAAAAACAAAATTAACATTGCTTTTGAAGGCGGCGAGGCAGAAACACTAGTTCTCAACGCACCTTTGTATAAAAAAAAGATAAAGATTGAAGAAGATGAAATTGTGATGGAAAACGAATATACTGGATGGTTTGTTGTGAAAAAGGCGAAGTTGGTTGAGAAAAAATAAATATTTATTAAAAATAGTTTAATGTAATGGTTTAGCGTAATCTTCTCTTGTCACAATATCAATGATATACAATTTCTTCCCTTGATGTGTCTATTATTCTATCTGAAGAATTATTTCTATCCCTTTTATCTGATTCTGCCCCTAAATTTAATGCAAACATTAAGTTAGTTACTGGCTGGAGTGTTAGTTCATCTAATCTTGCCTTTGAAACATCTGTCAATTCTTTTACATGGGCTCGTGTCGGCAGTGCTTCATAAACTCTATCAAGAATCTCTTGCACATCGTCTTTATCATAAAATTCATTGCTGACTGCAAAAATCGGGGCAACTTCTGGCCCAGACATACCATATTTTACTAATACTTTTACATCACTATTTGGAATCAGAGCATAATTAGATAACTTTATTCTTATATTTACTCTTTCTCCAAATCTTTTTTTTTGCAGTTCTGGATCTGAAAATGCAGATTCATAATCTTTCATTGTCTTAAGGTTGCCATTTAATGATTGTTCTGTAATATATATTGGCGTTAACAAGCCGGATTTGATATAAAGATAATTTAGTGCAGGCTCAAAGTTAGGTACTGGAGCTAATGTAAGTTGCCTAACTAAAGTTATCACTTCTTGATCTTCATCTAAAATTTGTTTCCTGATTTCAGGAGGGATTTCTAAAACCTTTTGCTCTAATTCACTTAACACATTGCCTGTATTAGCCGCACTATTAATATGATTAAAATGATTATGTTGACTTAAATAAGAAGAATAAGTATCACCTGAAGAAAACATAACTTGTTGTTTTTCTTGAGCAGAGATTATTGTTTTTTGTAAATGCGCAACAACCTCATCATCTGTTGGCTCCTTGTATCTCATAAGCAGAAGTACATTCGAAAGAATTATTCCTCCACCTTTATTACCAAACACTGCCGGCATACGTTTAGGTTTACTATAAACTTCATTATGAATAAGCTGTGTATATCCAGGTATACTAATTATCATATATAACTGCCCCCTATTTGTTCTTCTATTAATAAACTTATTAATAGTATGTCATTTGGGGTGGGAAGGGTCTATTTTTAAATCTTTTGTGCTGGAATCGTTGTTTTTCATCTGTTTTCTGTTTGTAATACTTGCTTATCACTTTCTCTAATTCTATTGTCGTCTCTTCTACTACTACACGTATTTATATAGAAAAAACGAGTATATATTATTGAAATTTCCGAAAATGAAGATGATTTATTCATAAATCCCTTCATAGTAATTTATTCATAGTATTTTGTTCATAATGATTCATTCATTAATAATCATTGTGATTTATTCATCAATAAAATTAATGGTGTTAAAATTATGATTACAGAGGCGTTGATAATGATTGGTTGGTTTTTAAAAAAACAAAAAGAAAAGGTCACAAAGAAAAAAGTAGAATTCATTAGAGAGAGATGGGAAGAGAAAGACAGAGATGTTATTTCTGAGTTTTCTGACACAGAGAAACAAACAGCTGAGCTTGAAGACCTGCTTGAACAGCCAGTTTCTTTGGAAACTATTAAACAGATTGTCGGAATAAAAAATTTAGTTGAATCTGCTTACAGAATAGCTGATGAATATGGTGTTGTTCCACTAAAAGGCAAAAAAAGCGCAGCAGGAAAATTGATTGATGAACGATTTAACGACATTTATACGAAGATTATGGCTGTTGAATCAAATGTAATTCAAGTAAAAGAAGGATTGGATAATGTAATGCGTTCTTATGTCAGCGCGTTAGAATTATCTTTTAGAACAGCAAAAGATGATTATAAACATACATCTGGCAGAAAAAAACATTCATCAAGCAGAGGAAAAGATTTGGCAAGAATGAGAATGGATGATATTGCTATGCTCTATTCTGAGCTGAGTTTCAGCGTCGGATTCTACGCATTTCCCAAATACAAGCATCTAAGAAGATTCTGGCTGAACAGGCACGCTAAAAAGGTTCAAAGAGAAGGAACAGGTAAATGGAAAGCTCTCGAGGGAATTGAAAGCACAATAAATGAAACATCTGCTGCTGTGCAATATTGGAACACAAAAAAGCCAGAAAGAACAATATTTTATGAAGGCAGGGCATTGCCTAATGGCAAAAGAATTTCTGCTGATGTGCGGTTATTTGTGACGCCGAATGACGGTTATATTCAAGAGGCAATTGACGACGAGAAAGATTCCAACGGCAGACCACTTCGAGTAAGAACCCCAAACAGATGCAATGATGATATTATGAAGATTTACAGGCACACTAGAAAATATTTTGAGTATGGTGACGACCAGGAGATTGCTGGTGTTCCAGAATACTGGCTGTTTCCATTTGAATTAAGAGCAACAGGCAAAGGAGACTGCGATGACTGGGCGAATGAGCTGGCATCTTATCTTATCGGCGCAGGCGTGCCAAATTACAGAGTAAGGGTTGTTTGTGGCAAAACAAGAAGCGGGGGCGGACATTCAACAGTATATGTTTTAGGCGATAACCAAAAAACATGGTATCATCTGAACAGCACAACTGCCCTGCATGAAATCCCAACAGACAGATTAGAATTAATGCCGACGTCAAAAGATGTTTCAGACAGGATGGGTATTGGAGAAGTATGGTTCAGCTATAACAATGAGCATGCATGGCACGTGTTTGAGGGAAATGCAGAAAAAAGTTTCAGAATGGATAAAAGAAGTGGAGTGATAAAATGGTTATAATCTTTTTTATTTGTTCAGTTACTAGGGCGAAGCCACCCGTTCACTATGATTTTTACTCACTATGATTTTTAAGTAGTAAGACGTGGGTCGTTAGACGCATGACGTAAAACTTATAATATCCTTGTTAAATCAGAAAGCCAGAAATCCATATCATTTATGATTGTGGATGAATGGCTTTGCGTCTGGCTTTCTGATTTCCTAAAAATTTAGGTCAATGTTAGTCCCTATCAATCCCCAACATTTCTGGTTGGGGTTAGGGACTGAACTAAATTTTTGTGAAGTTCTTTTCCAGTTAAGAAGTTCTGGCGAATTTCGTCCAAAAAGTTTAGAAAACAGCGTATTAAGGGCGATGCTCGATAAAAGTAAATATAATGT
>JACQSP010000022.1 GCA_016205905.1 Candidatus Woesearchaeota archaeon | reverse complement strand
AATTCTAATAGACAAATTTCAACATAAACCTTTATAAATAAATCCAATTTAACTATACCAATCTGAGTCCTTATAAAAATAAACAAAATGGTACTTGAAAAACTCGGCGAATCACTGAAAAATACTCTGTCAAAGATAGCTTCAGCTGTATTTATTGATGAAAAACTTGTTAATGAATTAATTAAAGATATGCAGAAAGCACTTTTGCAGAGCGATGTTAATGTCGGGCTTGTTCTTGAATTATCACAGAAAATCAAGCAAAAGGTGTTAAAAGAAGAAATTCCAGCTGCATTGACAAAGAAAGAGTATCTTATCAATGTTGTTTATGAAGAATTAACTAATTTTTTGGGGGGAGAAGGGCACAAAATCGATGCTTCTGCAATCTCTGCGCATAAGCCATTCAAAATTATGCTTGTTGGCCTTTTTGGAAACGGCAAGACAACAACTGCAGGTAAAATTGGCAAGTTCTTCCAGAAAAGAGGGCTTAAGGTTGCATTGTTGCAGACAGATACATGGAGGCCTGCTGCTTATGAACAGCTTGTGCAGTTAGGCACTCAAATAAAGATGGATGTTTATGGAAATCCAAAAGCGAAATTTCCTGACCAAATTTATGCTGAATTTGCCCCAAAACTAGCAAAGTATGATTTAATTATAATTGATACTGCAGGAAGAGATGCATTAAATGAAGAATTAATAGCAGAGCTGAATAAAGTTAACAATATTGTCCAGCCGCATGAATCGTTGTTAGTAATGTCAGCTGATTTAGGGCAATCTGCGCAAAAACAAGCGGAAGTATTTCATCAAACCTGCGGGATTACCGGCGTCATAATAACAAAGATGGACGGCACTGCTAAAGGAGGCGGTGCACTGACTGCATGCGCAGTTACAAATGCAAATGTAAAATTTATTGGTGTCGGAGAAAAGATTGATGATTTTGAAGAATTCAAGCCAAAAAATTTTGTAGGTAGATTGCTTGGCATGGGCGATATTGAAACATTATTGGAAAAAGCAAAAGAAGCAATCACAGAAGAAGATGCAAAAGATATGGGCAAGAAATTTATGTCAGGAAAATTTAACATGATTGATCTTTATGAGCAAATGGAAGCAATGACAAAAATGGGGCCATTAGGAAAAGTATTAGACATGATACCTGGCATGGGGCAATTAAAGCTGCCAAAAGAAATGATTGATGTTCAGGAAGACAAACTTAAAATATGGCGGTTTATTATGGATTCCTGCACAAAAGCAGAGCTTGAAGATCCTGATATTATTGATATTCCTCGAATAGAAAGAATTGCAAAAGGCTCTGGTGTTTCACAAACAGATGTCAGGGAATTATTAAAACAATACAAGCAAAGCAGAAGAATGATGAAGATGTTTAAAGGCGCAGATTCACCAAAAGCAATGGAAAAGATGATGAAACAATTTAAAGGCGGGAACATTCCTGGTATGGGAAATATCAAATTTAAGTAGTGATGTTAATGATGTCAGCACAAATTAGTTTAAGTAGAGATGTTAGCACGACATTTTTGAAAAAAATGTCGTGCCAGCTGATTTTTCCCGAGGCTTTTTGCTATGCCAAAAAGGCTCAGATGAAACAATTTATTGTAAATTTAATTAATTTTAAATTTACAATCTTGCAGATTAAATACAAAATAAGAAATAATTTTTCATTTAATCTGCAATAAAGGCGGGAACATTCCTGGTATGGGAAATATCAAATTCAAATAAGGTGCTAGGTGTTGGGTGCTAGGTGCTAGCGGTGATAATTCATCGTAACTAGCACCCAGCACCTAGGAGCCAGCACCTATTCGGAGGGGTTTATAATGAGCGACGAAATGCAGAAAAAATATGTAGAGTTTCAGGTTTTGCAGCAGCAATTACAGCAGTTATACCAGCAGATACAGCAAATTGACACTCAATTAACTGAGTTGAATAATGTTGTTGTTTCCTTGGATGATTTCAAACTTCTAAAAAAAGGATCTGAAATGCTTGTTCCGCTGGCATCTGGCATATTTGCCTACGCTGAATTAAAACAGGCCGAGATGGTCAGAGTCAATGTTGGCAGTAATGTTTCTGTAAAAAAATCCATTGGTGATACAGTAAATTTAGTCAAAGCCCAGATAAAGGAGCTTGACGACTACAAAACAAAGTTAGTTGCTAATTTTACTCACGTGAATGAATATGTCCACATGCTACAGCATGAATTAATTAAACAATCAAAAAAAGAGGAAACAGAACAAAAAGCAGAGGAATAAAAAATATTTGTTTGTTACTAGAGCGAAGCCATGTTCACTAGGATAAAAACTGGTAAGTCGTTTGTCGTAGGTCGTATGTCGTCAGCTGTTTTTTTGTTTTTCCGTTGACGACTAACGACAAACGACTTACTACAAACAGTTATTATTTTTCATGTAACGGGGGACTGCGTCCCACAAACGGATTGTGAGCAAAAAAACTAAGAAAAAGGGCTTCACCTAAACAAATACAGATAAAACACAAAAAAATCAAGATAAAAATAAAACAAGGTAAAAAATGTTTGCAGCATTAAAAGAAAAATTAAAAGGGGCAATTAAAAAATTCAGCAGAGATGTTGAGGAGAAGTCAGAGGTAATTAAAGCTCCGGAAACTGTTCCTGACGCTGAACATAAACCATTTCTAGAAAAGAAGACCTCTGAACATAAAGAAGTAAATAAAGAGGAAGTTAAAGAAGAGAAAGTAGGATTCTTCGGTAAACTTAAATCAGTATTCTCAGGAAAACCAAAGGAAGAGGAGATAAAGGAAACTGTTCATGAAGCAGAAAGAGTCCATGAAATAGAAACAGTACAGGAAGAAGAAAGGAAATATGAAAAAGAAGAGTTAACACAAAAAAAACAAGAATTAAGGCAGGAAAAAGAAGAATCTAAAGAAGAAAAAAAGACCCCACATCACGAGAAAAAGATCATGCCTTCATCTGAGGAAGAGGTTCTCGAGGAATATATTACTGACATGGAAGAGAAGCCGACATACGGCGTTGAGATTGGCGAGAAAAGTATAGACGAGAAGAAATTCGAAGAGAAAACACTTGAAGAGAAAGAGACAGAAGAGACAAAGATAGAAGAGAAAAAGCCTGAAGCGACAAAAAAAGTTGAGATTCCATTAACACATCATCCTGAACCTCATATAGAAACCCATATAGAAACAAAGAAAGAGGCGGAAAAAGAGCCTGAAAAAACCCCAGAGAAGAAAGATGAATCAAAATTAGAGAAGAAACATGAACCGAAGCCAGAGAAAAGATATGAATTTCCATATAAAATAGAAACCTCATGGGCAGAAAAAAAGAAAGAACTCGATATAAAAATTGAGAGAAGAAGGCGGGAAATAGCTGAAGCTCAAAGACTAAAAACAGCAGAAGCCCAGAAAAAAGAAGAATTTGACAAGAAAGCAGAATTAGCAAACAAATCAGAATTAGAATCCAACAGAAGACTTGAATTAGAACCAGGAAAAAAACAAGAATTAAAAGGAAAAGATGAACTAGAACAAGAAGAGCCAACTTCACAAAAAGAATTAAAAGTAACAATCGAGCATGAAGCACCAGTTGTACAAAAAATTGAGAACATTTTAGAAGAAAAATTACATCCAAGTATTCAAAAAACAGAAACAAAAGGAATTAAAACAGAACCAACAGAAGAGAAGGAGCAAGAACAAGAGCAGGAAAAAGAAGAAAAGGCAGAACCGAAGGAAGAAAAGAAGAGTGCTTGGGGCATATTCACAAAAATAACTGATTTAGTTACTAAAACAGTTCTTAGCGAGGGCAAGTTTGAGGAAATTTTTTGGGAGATGGAAATTGTTCTTTTAGAAAATAATCTAGCTGTCGAAGTTATTGAAAAGATAAAACAAGACCTGAGAAAACAAATAGTGGGAAAGCCAATAAAACGAGGCAAGGTTGAAGAGGTTATTATTGAAGCGATTGGAAATTCTATAGATGATTTGTTCAGCGTCGAAAAAATAGATTTGATTGACAAAATAAAAGAAAAAAGAAAAAGAGGCGAGCCATTTGTGATTGCCTTTGTCGGCGTCAATGGCTCCGGAAAAACAACAACAATTGCAAAGATGGCAAAACTTTTCTTAAATAATAGGCTTAAGCCAGTTATTGCTGCCAGCGATACTTTCAGGGCAGCTGCTATCCAGCAGCTGGAAGCGCATGCAGTTAAGTTAGGTGTAAAATTAATAAAACAGGATTATGGCTCTGACCCTGCTGCTGTTGCTTATGATGCAATCAAATTTGCGCTGCAAAAAGGAATGGATGTAGTGATGATAGATACTGCCGGAAGACTGCATAGCAATGTCAACCTGATGGATGAGATGAAAAAAATTATCAGAGTGGCCAAGCCTGACATGAAAATATTCATAGGCGAGGCAATAACTGGAAACGACTGTGTTGAGCAGGCAAGGCAGTTTAATGAAGCAGTTGGCATAGACGGCATCATTTTGTGCAAGGCAGATGTTGACGACAAAGGCGGCGCAGCAATCTCTGTAAGCTATGTAACTGGCAAGCCAATATTATATTTGGGCACAGGACAGGGATATGATGATTTAAAAGAATTTGATAAAAACATTGTTCTAAAAAGCTTGGATTTAAGCGAGGCTGTGGAGTGATTCTTTCTTTAATATGATTATATACTAAAAGTCCAAAATAATCGTACGTTATTGTGATGGACTTTGACATAAGTTAATACACAAAAAAGCATCACTTAAACCAAAAGAGTTATATACTTAATGTATAATACTATTCATTTAGTGTATAATATGAAAAAAACAGCCATTTATATGAACAAAACATCCATTTATGAAGACACAGAAAACAAGATATTAGGCAATCTGCTTAGAACTCCCCTCGAAAGCAAAAGTATGCACCAAATTGCAAGTGAAACCAGCTTGTCTTATGTTACTGTGTTTAAGATAATTCCCATTCTGTTAAAAAAAGAGTTAATCAAATTAGAAAAAAAAGGAATGTCTTCATTAATCTCTGTAAATTTAGAAAAAGCAGATATCAGCAAATTAAGCTCTGCAGTGTTATATGAAAAAAGGCAGTTTTTAAGGAAACATCTTGACATTTATGTCTTGCTCAACAATATTACAGAAAAATTAGCAGATGAATTGTATGTATTGGTTTTGTTTGGAAGTTATGCAAAAGGAACAAACAAAGAAAGTTCAGATATTGACTTATTATTTATTGTTTCAAAGAAAGAGAACACAAATAGGTTCAAGGAGAAGATTAATAAAGTCTTTGGGCTTTTTCCTCAAAAAATAGATTATAATGTTGTTGTTACTGAAAGTTACATGGCTATGCTTAATGAAAAGTATACAGTTGGTTGGGAGTTATTTAGGCATGGTTTAGTGCTTTTTGGAGCAGAGCAATATTATAGTATGGTGAAAGAATATGTTAGAACTAAAGGATATTGAAGAGTATATTTCAACTAAAACAAAGTCCTGATTCAAAATGCCAGAAAAAATACCAAAATCAGAGGAACTTGAATTTAAAGATAAATTTGTTGAAAGATATTCTAAGTTGACAGAGATTGACAAGTTTAAAGAATATTCTCTATCTTTTCTAAGGCGTTCTATCCGTGTAAACACTTTGAAAATTTCAGTTAATGAATTAAGAGAAAGGCTAAGCAAAGACTGGAACCTTGAACAAATCCCTTGGTGCAAGGAAGGCTTCTGGATAGAGCATAAAGGCGAAGAAAAAGAAAATAAAGAGGGCAATATCGAATTAGTGAAAAGAAGAGACATCGGCAATATCACAGAGCATATGCTGGGTTATTTTTATGTGCAGGAAGCAGCGTCGATGATTCCGCCGATTGTTTTGGATTTAAAAGCAGACAAACCTAATGAACAGGATGTAAAGGGTGAAATTGTTCTGGATATGTGCGCATCACCTGGCTCAAAAACAACGCAGATAGGTATGTACATGGAAAACAAAGGAATTCTTATTTCAAATGATTACAAGCCAGACAGAATAAAACCTCTTTCTGTCAATATCCAAAGATGCGGAATGAGCAACTGCATTGTTACACTCATGTTTGGGCAGGGCTTTAAAAAAATAGGCAGTAACGTATTTGACAGGGTTCTTGTCGACGCGCCGTGCAGCGGCACTGGAACAATAAGAAAAAGCCTGAAAACATTAAGAATATGGAACCCTGAAATGGTAAGAAGATTGGCTAACCAGCAAAAACAGCTGATTGAGACAGGATTTAATCTCTTAAAGCCAGGCGGAACACTTGTTTACAGCACCTGTACTCTTGAGCCTGAAGAGGACGAGGGGGTTATCAGTTGGCTGTTGGATAAATATAACGGAAAAAATTCAGAATACAAAGCTGAAATAGAGCAGATAAAATTAAATGATTTAAATGGATTAAAAAGATCCAAACCAATCATGGAATTTGAATCTGTTAAATTTAATTCAGGCGTTAAAAACTGCCTAAGAATCTGGCCTCAGGATAACGATACAGAGGGATTTTTTGTGGCGAAGATACGGAAAGTTTAGTATTTTATTGTTATTTTTGTATTTTTTGTTTTTTTCAGTTCCTTGGCGAAGCCACACGTCTTATGAAAAAAAGGTAAAAGGTAAGAAGTAGAAGGTAAGAGGGAACAACTACGATGTTATCATCGTACCTCTTACCTCAAACCTCTTACTTCTT
>JACQSP010000021.1 GCA_016205905.1 Candidatus Woesearchaeota archaeon | reverse complement strand
GCAGTTAGCATCTTTTTCGCGCCATAATGAATAACCATAAAATTTGCTGCATTTTCTAACCGCTGACGGAAAATAAACCTCTTCTCTTGAAATTAGAACTTCGCTGGCTGGTACTTCGCTAAGTCCTCCGTCTTTGCCAAGTTCATAAACTGCTTGCTGCAAGGAATATTTAGCTGACTGGTCTATATAGAAAAGAGCTTTTTCCGCTTCTTGGTAGGTTCTTATTAATGAAAACTGCCTTTCACCTATATTTTTGTTGAATACTTTGTATTTGGACATGAGCAAAGACCATGCATATAGAAGGAGTATAACCATGAAAATCACCAGCATTATTGAAAACAATACGGCACCTTTCTTTGATTTCATTTTCTATGCACACCCAAAAATATGTTGGACTTGCCTATCTGCTGCATTGGAAGAACTGACAAACAAACCTACAAAAATTAATTGTCCAATTTTATCGCTAGGTATAACCGCAAAGGATTTTTTTATAATCTGGCTATCATAGAAGTAATCTGACCTAAACTTCTTATCTTCGTTTTTACTTGTGTATTCATAATTCTTATGAAATTCAATTTCGCTGTTGTAAGAGGCCTCGTCCAAAAGGAATATAGCAAAACCATAGATATATTTCGAGGAACTGCCATAATCAGTTTCACAATAGACAAGTCTATTCATAATTTCTTTGGTTTTTTTTGACAGTTCATCTGTATATGATCTCCTTTTATCATTGTCGTTTTCATTTTTTGAAATTACTATAAGATCCGCAATAATCCTCAATTTCCCATCAATAAGAATTGGGGTTTTAAGATAATTAAGCAAGTCTGTATTGGGGTTTATTGTGAGAACATCCTCTTTAATCTTATTCTCTTCTATGCCTTTGGCTTGATATGTAAAGAATAGGTAAAATAGCATGATGACCAATACAAAAGTGACATATGCCCAAAAATCAGCAATTGTGCTTGATATTGCTCCTCTCTTTGACTTGATTAGAGTATCTGGTTTCATTTTTTCAGCTGATTACATAAAATTCCAAAATTTTTGGGATTAAAGCTTCCCCATCTTTAGCCAAGATGTATCTTTGTTCCTTGAATGCCCTAACACTACCTGCCCCACCCCTTACAGTATAGAGTGTTCTCGGTTCCCACTTATCGAATCTGTCTTTATTATAAAAAACAGTTATATCCTTTTCATTCTGATTTTCTTGCAGATTGTCATTTTTTATGCTTCTCAAGGTTATTTTGGCAGCTATTATCGGGTTGTCTAAGCCGTAGTTTATGGCTGTGTTGTCAAGCCAGTTTGGGTTGATGGCACTGAGTTGCTTGAATTTGTTTAAATCCACTACACCTGGGAATGACCTTTTGATACTTTCGTCATAATAAATGAACCCGTCTTTTGAATATAACAACCTATTGATAAGTACATTTGCTTCAATTTGTCTCACATCTACATTTGTGATAATCAATATCTTGACAAGTATAACAACGGCAAATAATATAGCCACGATGAAGATAATTCTGGGTATTGACAATAAAACCTCTTCTGATATTTGGCCTCTTTTGTGCATGTTATTAGGAATCTTTTGCTCTTGGTTTTGATTGTTGAGAAGAAGCTATATCGGTGTTTATTGTACTTGGCTTGGTTATATCCACAGAATCTGCCGATTTCGAAAATATTATTTTAACTATTTCTTTCTCATAATTCAGTCTCTTGTCAGAAAATGGTATGTTTTTGGTTTTGGCGAATGGATAAAAGACATTTGCTGACTCATCATCTTGTTTTCTTTTTATCTCAACCTTACTGTCACTAAAGTCAAAAATAAACCCTTCCATATTTTCGTTGTAGTTATATTTGACTTCTCCAGGTGCTGCATAAATGGTATTTATGAGTAGTGCCAAGTCCCTTGCCATAAAGTTCTTTTCAAAAATAGTTTGTTCAGAAATATCATTTATGAAGTACAAAAGTGCCAATAGTATTATAGATGCTAGTACAAGTTCAAATATATTAAAAAAGAGGTCATGACTCATGCCCCTATTGCTGCAAAAAACTGAAGTGCTTTCTTTTTCTTTACTTACCATCAAAGCTGAAAATACGTTCAAAGAGGTATATAATTCTTTTGTATTTGGAAGTTACGGCAATTGATTGTTTTTCCTAGAATAGTCAATTTTCTTTTTCCTAATATTAGCGGCATTATCCTTCTTGGTAATGTCTATTGTTGACACATAGATGTAAGTTTTTCCGCCATCATAAACCTTCTCCATGTACATTGGCTGTACTCTCCATCCATCTCCGTAAAATACAAGATAGCTTCCCGTATTATCTTTATTGATGCCGATTGTTTTTGGTGCAACATTGCCATTTTCACTCAAGAAAGCTATATTTTTACCTGCAAATGCCTGACTTCTACATGATACAACTCCCTCATCTCTCTTTGCGGAATCTCCTGGTTTATAATTATTGGAGTAAAGGCATAAGCATGCTTCATTGCCACATTGAAAAGGCTTATAGAAATTATAGGAGCCTACAAAACCAAAGAAACTGCCGCTGGTAATTTTTTTTTCATCATTCCAGTATGTATCAAATCCTATTAAAAGCTTGTCATTTCCCAGGAAATATTCGAATGTTTTATAATCCGGATTGGCCGGGCTTGACAATAGCTCTTTTGCCTTTGTGTACATCATTTCAAAGTTTGCTTTTGAGCCATCATCTTTTGGAGAGAGTACAGCTGCCTGCAGTCTATTAACAAATACAAAAGTTCCTATAATAAGAAAAGCAGCTGCAACAAGAAAAACAGATTCCTTTATAGGCCAAGTAATGCCTCTGTTATTTTTAAAGAAAGAGGTTTGCATTTTAGGCTTTAGCTGTTTTTTCTGCCGGCTTCTCTTTGGGAACACAGCATGTCTCAAAGTCTTTCTTTTTATCGTCATCCGGGCAACCAAGTTTTGAAAACTCCGTATATCCTGGTAAGCACTTTATCTCGCAAGTGCCTCCAAAGTTCTTGCAGCTTGATAAAATTTTTACATTCTTATCTCCTACAAACAACCCGCCTCTGACTATGAATAGGATAGTTCCTCCAATCACTATTGCTACTATTGCCCCAATAAGCACACCCCAAAATGAGATGTCCATTGATTTCTTATTTTTTATTTTAATTATTTTTTTCATTATTATGTTCCTGCTTTCAAGCAACACAAATTTTTTGGGTTTGTATTTTGGCAGTCATTTGAAACAAATATTGGTATTGGAAATTTTGGGTTTTTACATTCTCCTTCACCATTATTTGCACATTCCCCACCTTTAGTTCTACAGCTGCCTATATTTTCAGAGGTTTTTCCAATGTTTCCAGTAAAGATGTAAAGTAAAACTACCAAAACTATTAATGATATTGCTGCTATTATTACTAGATTAATCGGCAACCCTTGTGATTTTCTTGAAGCAAAAATCAATTTGTTTTTATGTATTTTTTTGTTCATTTTAGCTAAGAGCATTGAGGCAAGCCGCTGTCTCCAAAAAATATTATATCGTATTTTTGGTTGCTGATTGTTATTCTTCCTCTTGCAAGCGATAATCTTCCATTTATAGCATATCTTTCAATTTTCTTGATGTCTATTTCTGTGTCAAGGCAGTTGAATAAATTAGGAAATGTTGTTCTTGAACAAGGCTTAAACATTCTATTTAACTGCCCTTCATTTAATGTCTTTTTTTGCGTGCTTTTAAGCGTCAATTTTGTTTTTAAAGGTTCTTGCTGAGTTTCTTGATATTCTAATTTGATTGTGTAATCATACAAGTCTTTTAATTCAATTAGATTGCCGCAATTGCAGCCATTTTCTATTCCTGTTATAGTAGGGCCTGAGTAATCTTTTTTCAAGCATTCATTGTAGCCTTTTAAAAGATTGTCAAAAAAGTTTATTGTTTTGGATTCTCGCTCTTGTCGTTTTTGAGCATACTCTGAAAGAATATTTGTAAACTGGCTCAAAAAGTTTCCAAAATTTTTAAATTTATTGAATACTTTGTCTTTTGCATCATCTCCCAAAACCATTTCGGCCCGTCCATCTTCTATTGTTATCACAATGCCTATGTCATTTGCTTTATAATTTTTAAATATTTGGTTTGTAAAGTGCGATATGGCATTGCTGCTATCGGTCTCCCTAAATGGCTCCAGAGTTTTTACTACATATATTCTTATATTTAATCCATCTCTGTTTAGAGAATACATCAAATTATTGAGCTTTTCTAGATCCTCACCATTAACCAACTCCTTCAATTCATATAAAAGCTGGAATTTTGTTAATGCTTCGCTTTGGCCTTGGCTCTGCCTATCAAGGTTTTCCTTAAATCCCTGCTCAGCTATTGGATTGCTTGTTATAGTAAAAGGGTTGGCGTATCCGAATGGCTTCTTATTTTGAGATTCATCGCATTTGACTGATTTTTGCACAACTTGGTCATTGTATTTGAAACATCTATTGCCATTCATTTTTTTGCATATAGAAAACCACCCATTTGGCAAATAAGCCTGCGGCAGTTGGTTTTGAGCATAAGGTGCATAATATTTGATGCAATTTAGCTCTTCCCCGCATTTCCTCATTCCATAATCCTGCTCATCAACAGCTATTGTGTCAGTTGCTATTTTTATAAAGCTTAGTTTATTCATTCTGCCTTCAAATTTTTTAAATTCGGTATTTCCACTGTTAAAAATAGCGTCGTCTTTTGAAAACAACGCATAGGTTGGATTGAGTTGCCTTATACGACTAGATATTGCATTCGGTCTTGCATAATCAATTTCTTTTGCATTGCTTGTTGGTGTTCTAGAAATATCTGTAGGTCCTAACACAAATGCTCTGGATAAATCTTTGTTTTTTACAGAAACTTTTTTAGAGTCTAGAAGCTCTAATACATTAGATGTCCCTATATCAATTTTCAAATGATAATCATTAAGTTGTGTAAAATCAAGACTACCACAAACACATGAGACATCATTGGCGTTGTCACTCATGCATTCATCAATTTTTTTGGATAATTCATCGTAGATTTTGCTTGCCCTTTCAACCAATTCTTTGCTTATTCTCTCTGCTTCCTTTCTCTTTTCAGCGTCCTCTGTAGATTCCTTTCCCAACCATTTTTTAATTGGACCTGCTGCAGCTTCTGCAGTGCTTCTTATCCCAAAATTTAGAATGTGCCATGCAATAAAACCTATAACGAGTATTAACACTATTTCAACAAGTATTCCCACGCCTTTTTTATGGAGTTGTCTTTTAAACATATGCAAAAGCATTGGTTATCTTTGTCCATGCAGTTTTTCCCAATTCTGTAAAATTGAGGGTTATTAGTATTATTACAATTGCTATGCCTATTATTATTGCCCAAGTGATTATGGTGCCAAATCCTTTGGACGCGCCGCCTTCCTGCCCTTTTTTATACAACTTCATTTTTAATAGCACCTAAAATATAATTAATATTTCTTAATATCAAGTCTGTCTTTCCCTTCCAGTTTAGTGCATTTAAGCTGATTTAAAGCTTCATTTGTATAAGGCCATAATAAAATTTTTGTATCTCTGTTAGGATTGTAATTAGAACCTATCATATAACCACCAGTTCCAGCACCAATTCCAATCAAAAAAGCTCCTGCACTGCATCCGATAACCGTGGAGCATAATCCAAATCCTGCAATTATCGGCAAACTGCCGATAGCACCAGCAGCAGCTGCTGTGGGTGTTGTTACTACTGTACTTTTACCTATTGGACTGCCTGGATTAACTATTTTACCCATGGTAAATACCACCGCCAAAGGTTTTGAAGTATCAATTATGTGTAAATCGTTAAGGTGTGAGTTTTCTGCGTCCCTAAAAACATCGTTTGTGACAACCGTTCTCCTTAGATATTGGTAATATTTTTTTTTACTTTGTTCAATGCTTATAACATCCTCTGCTTCTTTGTCAAGGAGGTAATTAGTCAATCCTGTAAGCTGCTTTTTGTCTTCAAAAGTAAGAACAGAGCAGAATGCACAGTAATTATCCGTTTCTGTCTCAAAAAGCTCTTCTTTGCCTTCTAGATACTGGTCCCAGCAGCCTGCCATTTTTTTTGCAATTATCTCCAGTTCCTTGCCTTTAGGAACAACTAGGTACTCTGTTTTACATTTGTTGCTATATTTCTTAGCAGTAGTTCCAATAAGATTTTGATTGTATAGCTTTAACCTCTGTTTTGCATTTTCAAAATTGCTGAATCTACATATCTCATAATCTCCT
>JACQSP010000027.1 GCA_016205905.1 Candidatus Woesearchaeota archaeon | reverse complement strand
TCAGTTAATTATACTAAATGTCCTTAACTTCCGAACTAAAATTAAGGACATTTGTATATCTCGGGAATCAGAGATTCCTGAGAAGTTAGAAAGCTTTGCTTTCCAACTTACAAAAGGAATTAGTTTGTTCGAAAACTAATTCCTTTTAGTATATTTCATGTTAATACCCATTTCATTAATTTCATTCTGAACTTTTCCCTAATTTTACGTTCAAATAATTTATAATCTTATTACCTTCAACAATTCCTATTATTTCTTGTTTGTTATTCACAACTGGAAGAATGCTGTTATGTGTCCTCATCATAATATTGAAGGCATTATAAGCATTTGCTGACTGGTTCAACAAAGGCACAACTTCAACAACATCTTTTGCCTTTAATGATTTCTTTTTTTCATCAGATAATTCATTTAGTTTTTTAATCTTAATAATTCCTTTCACTTTGTTCTTGTCTATAACAATAAATGCATTCTGTAATGCTAATGCATTTTCTGGTGTTGATGTGTCTTGTGGTGTTTTTGAGTTTATTGCTTTTTTCATTATTTCAGCAATACTTTCATTTAAAGAAACCTTCTCAAATTTCTTTGTGATGAAATCTTTTATCGGTATTTCTAACTCTTGCTTTATAATAACTTGCTGGTATCCTGCGCCTGCAATCATGTACAAGAAAAACCCTAGGAAAATAAACCATAAACCGCCAAAATTAAAAAACAGTACGTTTAATACACCAATCACTATCAATAATATTCCAAACCATTTGCCGCCTTTTGATGCAATCATTGTTGCTTTTTTTATGTCATTTGTCCAGCCCCATAAGAATGCTCTTAACACTCGGCCTCCGTCGAGAGGATAGGCAGGGATCATATTAAAAAAAGCTAGTATTAAGTTTATTCTGGAAAGATAAAATGCAATGGCTGAAATAATTGAAACCAAAGCAGTTTCCGAAGGAAATAAAACATTCGTCTTCATAAGCAGCATAATCAAATAAAATATCATACCAAACACAATGCTGAATAATGGCCCAACAAGCGCTATCATCATCTCTTTCATTGGCGATATTCCTTCTTCATCAATTGTTGCAACGCCGCCGAAAAAGAATAATGTAATTGAACTGACTTTTATGCCAGAGTATTTCGCAGCAATGGAATGGCTTAACTCATGCAATAATACGCTTACAAACAGCAATAACGCAGAAATTATTCCGATAATCCAATATGTTTTTGTAGTTAACTCAGGATAATAATAAGGAAACATATCTGTAGCAAGTGACCATGCAACAATAAGAAAGATAAACAACCATGAATAATGAATAAATATTCCTATGTCATGAACTTTGCCTAAATTTAGTGAGCTTTTCATTGTTAAATCTAAACATTTGCTGATTTATAAAATTAGTGTAAAGTTGAGTTATAAAATCAGTGTGAAAAGAATAAATGTGTTGGGTTGTTATACTTATGTAATAAAGTTATATTTGTAAATAAAAGTTAATAATAATGATTAATTAATAGATTAAGAATTATTAATAAAAACAATATTCTCGACGAACTACAGAAAAGATGTCAAACATGAGTAATAATAATTAATAGATTAAGAATTACTAATAAAAACAATAAAAAATGATTTACCCCTGCAGTTCTTCATACTTATCAGCGCATTTCTCGCTGCAGAACCATATTAATTTTCCGTTGATTTCTCTTTCAACAGTGCTTTTTGGATTTATTAGGATTCTGCCGCATTTTCTGCATTTTGCTTTCTGGCCGTCCATCTCTGCGCCCTGCATAAATCCTTCTTCAAATGAGTCAATCTCATCATTGTCCAGCATCTCCTCTCTTCCTTCATCTGAGTAGATGCCTTCGTCTTCCTCGCTTTTTTCTTCATCAATAGTTTCTTCGTCTGCCATGGTAAAGATTAAGAAACAACTGATATATATATTTTATTGGTTTGGTTTATATATCTTTCTTGGCCGTTATATCGACAATAGAATAATTTCTGTGATTTTGAACAGATGCTTTTCTGGTTAATAAAATTTTAATATAAGCTCGCATTCCTCAATGCTATGAGTGAACTTTCAAACGCTTTAACACATCCATGGCGAGATATTTATAGTTTTTTTGGTGGAAAAGGAACAAAAAAAGTGCCTGTTCCATCTAGTAAATATGATATTCCCCTTGAAGAGATGGGGTGTTTAAGTTTTACTTCTGGGAATTATCTTCTACAAATCTTAAAAATGTACATAGATACTCCTGACATCCCTTCGGAAAAAGTTTATGGTAAAGTAGAACATGGGTTAGTTTATAATTATCGTCTACTTAAGCAGTTTGACACTGAATTACGAGGAGACTTGCGATTGACATATGTTACTGAAGGAATAAATTGCACACAAACCTCAATTAGATTTGGGCATATAAATCCTCATTTTGCTAATGAAGGAGGAAGTGGTAAGTATTGTTGGGATTTTGGGTTTGGACAAGGATATTATTATTTCGTAAAAAATCTTCCAACTAATTTTTTAGTAGAAACAGAATTAAGCTTTTTTGAGCGAGACGCCCTTTTTAAAAAGACAGGTTTAAGACCAAAAGGGAAAATAGAATACTTAAAATTAACAAAAGAAGTCTGTGAAACATTAACACCTATAGCAAAAAAGTATTTAACACAAAATCCTACACTTAGTTCTCTTAAGAGAGAAACATACACAAGAGAATAATTAATTCTTCAAAATTTAGAAGTTATACTGTCACAATTAAGTATAGCGCTCATAAACGTTTTTTGGGTATTTTTATATACAAAAAACAATTAATTATTTGATTGGTTGATTATATTTCTATTACCTTCTTTTAGTCGACTTTTAATCTTATTGCCATATCTATGCGCAAAATACAATGGTTCTGGAAGTTTGTGGCCTTTTAGCATGTTTTTTGTGATTTCTATCGTCGAGCTTAAACTAATCTTATGGCCTTGGCTTACATAGATTGGATTTGCCTTATCTTTTGTTTCTAATTTCTTGCCAATAACCTCCTTTCCAAGATAAATAGTATCGTCCTTTTCTTCCCCGCACAGCCTTTTCTTTGCTACTCCTATCGCCGGCAAATCTATAAACAAACCTATCGCGCTTGCTGCGCCAATTTGTCGTGGATGCATTATACCATTGCCAGCAATCATCAATAAGTCCGGCCTGTTTACTAATTTTTCAAATGTTTTTAATGTAACAGAAGCAATTCTGTAGCTTAAGAATCCTTGAATATAAGGCATTGTTTGAGGCTCAACAGAATATTTTGATTCAATAACCTGCAATGTTTTATAATCAATAACAACAATTGCGCAGATAATATCTTTATCAGTATAAACATAATCAACGCCGCAGATTTTATGAATGGTTTCAAAACTATCTGTAAGAACTATTTTTTTCGCTAATTTTAACTGCTCCTCTTTTAGCTTTTTTATGTCTAACATGTTCACATCCTTTTGCTCAACATCTTTTTGAATAGTTCTATTAACTTTTTTATCTCACACACTTTTTTTATTTGATTTCCTGTTTCGTTCCTGGCATGCCCAACAAAGTTCACTAAGATAAATTAGTAAGTCGTTAGTCGTAGGTCGTTTGTCGTCAGCAGTTTTTTACATTTTTTTGTTTTTCCGTTTACGACTAACGACAAACGGCTAACTACAAACAGTTTTTTTTTCATGTGACGGTGGACTGCGTCCCACAAACTGGTTGGGAACTAAATAAATTGTTGTAAGCCTAAATTCAAGTGAGATTAATGAGTTTCTAAGTAAAGTTTATTCGAATTATTTTTTATTCCTACTTAAGACCTTTGCAATTTCATCATGAAATCTCTCAACCCTTTTTGCAAATTTATCTCCGAATTCTTTTCTGAACCGCTCTACAACAAATTTCTCGTCTTTAATTTTGTCATTATCAACTAAATTATCAGCATAAGCAATTATTTTTTCTTCAAATGTTCTTGGCATAAAATCTCTTAATGGCAAAGGAAGTTTTTGCTCAATGATATCTTTTTTTCTTATGCCAATGCCAATATGCCTCTCACAAACACGCTGATAGTGGTTTGGCCAACCTTCTTTTTTCAAAATTCCTGCGCCGATAATGCCATGCTGGATTATTTTATCCTTTCCTGAGCCAGGCGGACAATCAAACCTACCAATATCATGCAGTAATGATGCAACTTTAATGAAATGTTTGTCGCATTTAGTGTCGTCTACATCTTTAATTATTATCAGCGCTGCCTTCTGCACTGCTTTCACGTGCCTTAAAACAGCGTCATAGCTAAGTTTATCATGAGCATAAGTTGCCAATAGCTTTAATGCCTCTTTTTCAGTGAACTTGTTCATTATTATTCTCCTTTGAACATCAATACGTATAGTTAACTTTGATACAATTAGTTAGTTTATTAACATTAAAAGATTAAGAACTAGTATATAAAGATTTCGATTTTATTGTTACTTGTAGGTGGTTAAATGTGTGTGAATGTGTAAACTATAAAATTAGTTTGAATTGTGTAATCTTAAATTATCCTGACTATGTGTTCCAGGGGAATAGTGTCGCTGACGAGAATTTCTGGCATTGCATCTTCTTTTTCCGTATACTGATCCAGTGATGTAAAGCTCTTTAAATATTCCATCCATCCTTGTGCTCTGTCTACTATTTGATCATACACTGGAATCAATTTGGCAAAATCAACAACATAAATCTTTTCTGCAGGCAGACGCGCTTTAATTAATACTTCCATACGAGCATCGATAAACTTGCGAAGAAATTGCCTAGCTTTTGTATAGGACTCTGGAATTTTGGCAAAGTACTCTTCTCCAGAAGAAAAACGAGGAATAAAAAAAGTATAATATTGATAAACGAAGTCAGGAAGCTCAAGTTCTTTGAGAAAAGGCCTTATTATCAATTCTTCGAGCGCAGCATTTCTATTTATGAAGACATCCAATCGGGAGGCTGGCTTTAATTCTCCTTTTTGTAAGATTCTGTTCCATTGTTCAAGGCTCAGCCCATGATACCCCCATTTTAATATCATGTTTCAGAAGCATTTTGATTCAGGCTTCAGCTTGGGCATGGACCAATATTCTGTGTATGTTCTTATTAAACAGGCTACAAACTTTGTTCCATACGCCGCAGAAAAGCCCCAGTGTCCACCATCAGTGGTCATAATGCCGTTGATAAATGGATTTTCTCGCCCTGCTAACATAAATCGATAGTAATGGTGCTCCGAGACAACAGCATCATCATGCGCGTGCACAACCAACAAAGGAATTTGAATAGAAGATGCAATATGAGTAGTATCGCTCATGCTAAGATACTCTTCTAGTGAGCTTGGCATTTTTTCTGGAAGTATTTTATCTGCGATATAGGGAGCAAGATACTCTTTCATACGTTCAGCATTTGCATAGTGCGGTGTGGTGAGATAGATTGTTTCAATTTCTTCCAAGGTAAAGGGCTTGCCCTTGCACGCAGGATTTTTTTTTCTTTCTTCTTCAAAACCATCGTAGAGCATTTTCATACCGATACTGTTTAACCAGCCGGTAATGCTCCAGAAAGTTGGCCCGAATTCGCTGTCATTTCTAAGACTCCTTAATGTATTTCCAGGCACATCAAGAAAATCCGTAACTGAAGAGAACGCTATGGCGGAATCAAGCACTCTCTTTCCTCTGTACGCAGCATGCATAACTCCATTTCCACCCATACTGACGCCGATGGCATGAACATGAGAAATGCCAAATTGTTCTTTCATCTGTTTGGCAATTTCAATTATAATGTATCCTTCTTCAATTCCACCCCAACTGGCTTCTCCATTTGCACAGTAAAAAGGAGCGCTGGAAGGATGATTAAGAATCAGAACATTATAATCTTGCAGCACTTCTTCTCGCACTATATGCGTAAAATTATATACTGCATTGGCATGCACATCAGAAAAAAATCCAAAGCTTCCAATTATAAGTGGTGCAGTGCTCTCTCCTTGCTTATAGATACCATCTTCTAATGTTCCATTCGGCAACGTAAACTGTATTGGCTTATACTCAGATAGTTCATAGTTCTGCAGTCGTTGATAGTTGGAAAGGCCAGTTGCGAGGTTCGCATCTTGTGTAATTATAGGAAGATTCGCATCAATCTGTTGCAGTAAATCAGTTAATTGTGTTTGATCTCTTTTTGAATAAGAAATTATCGGAGAAGAGCAGCATGCTAAAGCAAGCCCTGCTGTGATCATCATCCTTTCAGGTATATAATTACAAGCTTTAGGTATATAATCACAAGCATTAATAATTGAATGTAAAATTCCTTGTTTATGCTCATGAACTTTAACACTATTGATACAGATATTAAAGTCAACTGACGTGGCTAATCTTTTAAGATTGTTTCGTACGCTGTTTCGCACGTTATGAATTAGGCTGTAAAGTGTCATAAGGAACAGAGAAAAATGTGTGTACAAATAATTAAAATAGCGGATTAATTTTTTTCACAATTGCACAAATTTAATAAAGAATAAGACATTTTGTTAAGTTTTTGGGGTGTTATGTATTATATATTGGTGATTACTTATGGAATTTATGGGACAATTTCACGAACACAACAATCGTATTGAGCTTGATCTCACGGATAGAAAAATTTTGTACTTATTAAGCCTTAACGCCCGTTTTTCTGAGAGCAGCATTGCCAAATCACTTAACCTTTCCAAAGAGGTTGTTCATTACCGCATTAAAGGACTTCAAAAAAAGGATTTTCTTCATGGATTTATTACACTAATAAACACAGAAAAGTTAGGATATATCACTCATTCTGTCAATGTGCTGCTGCATCCTTCTTATAACCAGCAGGAGCTACTGAATTATTTACTTTCAGATAAGCGGGTAACACATCTCAAGCATCTTAATTCATTGGTGAATTTACAGTTTGGAATGACTGCTGCCACAATCAGAGAGTTCATGGAATTTTTTGATGCTTTTGTTAATAAACATCATGCCATTATTAAGGATTATGCCATTTCCACTATCTTAGAAGACCATTTTATGGGATTGGACTTTCTTGTAGAAGATATCAAAGAACGGCCAACTATTTCAGAACATAAAGGCTCATCATTTCAGAACCTATTTTTCAGCCAAAAAAAAGGGATAGTTAAGATTGATGCAAAGGATAAAGAGATATTGCATCATCTTAAATTAAACAGCCGCATTTCATTGGTGCAACTGGCACAAGATGTTAAGTTAGCTACTACTTCTATCCAAAAGCGATTAGCTAATTTGGTTGAACAAAAAGTAATTAAACATTTTATTCCTTATGCCTCTTTTTCCTACTTGGGATATCAATGGTATGAATTATATCTACGAAAGAAAAATATTGATGAATCTAGTTTTATACATTATTTGCGTCAAGAGCCGAAAATTGTCTGGTTAAGCAAGCGCTTGGGCAGATGGAATTATCATATCAGTATTTTTGCGAAAAATAACACAGAGTTTAATGAAGTAGTACAGAGACTGCAGGAACAATTTCATGATTCGATTATTGCTTATGAAACATCAACTGTCTTGAGGCAGTATAAATTCACGCCGAGGGTAACATGAAAAAAGATGTAACAAAGATGAAAGATGATGTAACAAAGATGAAAGATGATGTAACAAAGATGAAAGATGATGTAACAACAGCAGGAGTATCAAGCACTTCAACAGTTGGAATAGTTGGATTAGGCCAAAAGCTGCAGTTTGACGCATTAGTAGAACAACTTTCTTCTCTCGACAAAGAGAAAGGAGATATTCACCACGATGACCGCTGCGGTGATGAAGAAGAATGTAATAACGAAGGTGGAATAGTTACTACTGAGTTTGTATGTTATTGTAACTATGACCAGCGTCAACAAGAAGCTAATCAAAAAGTTCAAGAACTCCTGCGGCAGGCATCTGATTTTGCAGATACTCATAAGATATATAATCAAGAAGCGCTTAAAATTCATCAACGCGCTGGTCATCTTAACGAACATGATAAATATCTCGATAATTTAATTCTCGATGATTTTGATGATATTTACCCAGAGGATATTACTCGACGTCATATTAATAATATTAACCTAGAATATATTACTCGATGTTATGCCGTAGCACAATCCTTAGGGCTTGTTGACTTACAATTAACGCTTCTGGAGAAATCTGGAAGATTGGAGGAAGGCGCTGAGTTTGCCATCAAGCATAAAAAAGTGAGTATGGCTATTCATCTCTTAAGACAATTAAAAAACTTGCCACGTTTGCTCACCTATGCGCAGGAACATCATCAGGAAGGTGTCGTGCTCGAGACTCTTCTTAACATGGACAATGTTGATGGAGCATTAACCCATGCAGAACACAATGGGATGCACAAGGACTCTTTGAAAATTTTGCTTTCGAAAAAGCGAACAGATGAGGCTATCGAGTATGCTGAAAAATATGCTCTTCATGATAGAGCTTTAGAAATTTTGGTTTCAAGCAAAAGAACAGATGAGGCTGTCAGGTATGCTGAAAAATATGCTCTTCATGATAAAGCTTTAGAAATACTGGCAACTCGCGGCCGTTACGAAGCTTTGTTTGACTATGGAGCGAAGCATGATTGTACTGGTTTGGTGAGAATGAAATCAAATGAATTATTAAAAAGTATTCTCAATGAAAATTGTTCATCGTTGGCAGACACTAAAGCACGTGAAATGTGTGGAATCATGGAACACGCACGTGAATTATGCGCAGCCATGGAACATCATCAGCTGCAGCGAAGTGCTTCCTTATATCGTGAAGTCATTGAAGAATTTGAAAGAAGAGTTACAGCCAAGAGACATATAAGTGAATATGAAGAAATCCTTAATAGAAAAGAGGGCAATAACATCTTCTGGCTTGACGTTGCGGATTTAGAACTGAGTTTAGGAAATGAAACTCGTTATAAGAAAGTTTGGGAAACAACTAAGGCGATTTGGGAAAATAGGAAAGTTGAACCCGCAAAAGAGGGAGATTTGGAAAGAAGAACTGATTCAATTTCTTTAGCTCAAAGCATGATTGACAATCCGCGATATCATTCTCAACATGAAGGGTTGCCAAAATGGAGACATTCTACTTACCAGCTTCTTAAAATTGCACTGCCTTTAGCAGAGTTGCTGGAAGCAGAAAACCATGAAGGTGAAAAAAAGTATCCTTTCCTCTCTTTGGAGAGTGTAATTAATGCTTGGGGAGATGATGGAATCAATACTTTTTTTACAACATATTATGATTTTTTTTATTATGGTAGAAGAATTATTCATATTGATAGTAAAACATTTATTTTTAGTGATAGGTATTCTGATACTGTTGCCTCAGAGTTTATGGGGAAAAATCTTGTAGCTGCACTTGAAAGTGTTCATTCTTCTGAGGCATTTACATTTATTATTTACCATTTTCCTTATTTATTCAAGACAAATTTTGGTGGGGGTAAGCATTCATTACTTATAACCTCAAAAGATACATTATTTAATCGCATGGGGGAATTATTGGAATTTATCATGACTGAAACTGCTCAAGATAAAGAAGGAACGCGAAGAAAAATTGCTTTGGAGAATTTTCTCTATGTTCCTGCTAATCAACTCACTCAGGAAAATATTTTTGCTATTTCAACTGGAGGTCCAGATGCTGTGTGGAAACATATAGTTTCTAATGAAAAAAAAACTGAAACCCAAACAGAAGGTTCATTTATTGATCCGCGTCTTAAAGACATTCAGCAAGAGTATCCTCATTTTGACGAAGCAACTAAAAAAAGAATGCAACAAGTATTCTTCGAAGCATATACTTCTTCTGAAATGACAAAAGCTTTGGACAGGGCTCTTACATTATACGTTGAACTCAAACAGGCGTATGGAAAGCCGATGGTATTTCCTGCAAAGCATCCGCTTTATTTTTTGAGTGTACTGCCATCAGATGAAGCGGAAAGGCAAGATTATATTCAACAAGTTATGAAAGAAATTTATTCAGTTCCTGAAAGAAGAAAAAAAATTGCCGAAACTGCATTAGAAAGAAAATTACACTCATTCTTTGAAGAAGCATTTCAGTTGAATGGAATGAAACATGGAAAATTGAATGGAAAACTAGCTGAATTTTTAACAGCTTCTCCTCAGCAACTCGACGTGTATCTTCGGGCACTAAAAGACGCAAAAGATATGGTTATCCAATTTTTCGAACTGGATGCTACACCGAAAAGCGAACATGAATCTCTTCCAAAATGGACATTCCTCGAGCATTACGATCATTTTTCATCTGCCATTATTGCTGAGAGCAGCTCTCTGTTTGTTCCCGAAACTTTGTCAAAATATACTATCACGACAGCACGCCCTCAGGGAAAAAAACAAGGAATCAGGGAGAGAATGCTTCGTGAGGTTGATGCTATTTGTTATTTATTTAGAGAAATGTATCAAATAGCGCAAAGCCAAACATTTAAGGAGAAAGCATCTTTTCGCCAATCGGCAGTGAGTTCCATTGTAGAATTATGGAAAGAAAAACAAGAAAAATTTCTTCCTTCAGAAGTTGCTGACACCCTTGCTAAATTTAATTTTAATCGCTTTTTTCATGGAAAGGATGAACCAGATGAACCAATACAACGTTATTTAGAAACTGCTAAGAGAAAACAAATTAGGGCTGATTCATTGTTTGCTGATCAGCCGGATATTCTTTTTACTCGAATCCTTGATTTCAAATATTACTTTGGGATAAAGCACGGATTGAGCGATGATTTTATCAATGCTATCAACCGCCTGAAAAATGGCCTTTCTACATCGTGGACATTTGACGAGTTGAGACTAGAATTTAATGAAAATCCGTTACATAATTTTTTTAATAATGCTGCTGAATGCACTGGAAATGGAGGAAAATATCAGCGATTTGGCTATGCGCACATGCAGGATCGAAATATAGGCATTATTGCTGCCAACATTTATGAATCTGGCCGGCACAAGTCAACTGTTGGCAAAGCTTTCCTAGCTCGATGTCATGACAGAGAAAGTAAAGAATTGTTGTATGTTGATGGCGTGGTGATGTTGCAGGATATCGCTGATTTCCTTGAAGAGCCTAACCACGAAGCACACTGGCTGCCTCTCTATACAAAAGCTATTCTTCAAACTGCGCGAACACATCATTTAGATGAAACTGTTTTCAATGCTTCTCATAAACTAGCCCAACGTTCAGTCTGGCAGTATATTCGCCATGTTGCAGAATTGCTTGGATTAGAAGAAGGAAAGGATTTTACTTATAGACAAGGTCGTATTGATGATGGAAATACTAAACAAGGTATGAATGTTAAGACAATGAGTGAACAGGGATTTAAATTCAAAAATACAGCAGCACAAACAAATGTCCACTACTTGAAAAAAGTTCCAAATGAATCATACACAGGAGAACATCTGCTTGAAGGATACTGGATCAATCATTATGATCCGACACATGCTAAAGAACCTGTTTCTGATACGTATGGAATTGTGAGTCCACAGGATTATCAAGATATCCCACAAGTGAATGATGCCAAAGGATATATCATCGGCTTCCGCAGAAGCACACAAGAACTCATTGAACGGTTTAATACGAAATATGGAGATTTGTATGGAAAAATAGAAGTTACTTAGTAATTTAGGTTGCAGATTGTCGGCAGGTATTTTATTTTGCATAAAAAGTACACACCTTTTATCATCTTATTGACGATAGAATTGGCTTTTTATGCTTTTGCATCTCTTTTGTCGCCTTAAATAATTTTTTTTGTCGCGTTATGAATTAAGCGATTGCCTCCTTTTTATCTTGTTGCTAAACTCTGTTTTTTCTTTTATTGTTAATATTCTTCTTTGAATGTTTTTTCAGTTTTGGTTTATTTTTATAATAACCAACTACAACTCCGATAACAGTTCCTATTAATCCATAAAATATAGCTAAACCAGCAATCCCAGCAAACCACATTACTATAAAATATTTTTCAGTAAAACTCTCTGAGAGCTTAAAAGTCACAACTCCAGGAATTGAAATAATCAAAAGTAATAATTGAACGTACCCGGGAACAAAGGATAGCATTCTACCTTCAGCATTAACACTTACTAAAAAGAAATCTAACAATCCGAGAACCGCTCCAAAAATAATTCCAATTATTATCCCTTTTTTCCAATATGACAATTCTTTCCAAACCATGTTTAATAAATTATTTTAATATTAATAAAATTTCTAATCCGTCTCTCCTTTTTCCATCACATTTGTTGGCTCAAGCGCTCCGATTATTAAAATTAACAGCATCACAAATCCAATTAATATTGCGCCAGAATAAGGATAAAGTTTAACTTCAATTATTGCTGCAACAGCAACCATCACAAATCCTAATAATAGCAACATCATTGCATCGCTTAATATGTGGTGAAATTTCTCGCTGAAAATATCTTCTCTCATAACTGCTTTGCTTACAATGCCGCCCACAATTGCTGCTGAGAAATAACTCATTGCTTCTGTTATCATATGCGCTAATACCGGCGCCATAACTGCGCCAAATGCAATCAAAGGATGAGTCTGCCCAAATGATGTGTTGGCAACATAGCCAAACACAGCGCCCCAGACACTTGCATTCCATACCAAAAATAAAATTGAGCCTGCGCCGTAAACAATAGAAAGTATTAAACAAACTATCATCACAAGCAAATTATTCAGCAAAATATCTATTACCTCCTGATTAATGAAGCCGCTGAAAGCTTTGCCTGTAAACCCCGCAACTTTCAACTGCGCAGAGAACATACTTAATATTGTCGGCTGAGGAAGTATTAATGTAAACAAGGCATACGCCAAAAATACACCAATGAACATGAAAAAATATATCTCGAAAATATCCCTGTGATCTTTTATAAGCATCTTTATTGAAAATTTTTGCTCTCTAATCTCCACGTTTTCTTCGTCAGATAACAGCCTGTTCAAAGAAGGAATAAGTAAAATAGATGTAAATGCAACAGTCATTAAACTTGTGCTGCCCGGAAAAATAAGTTTTGCGCTGATAATGCCAATCACAGCATACATCAATCCGAGAAATAAAGCAGATAAAGGCCTTTTTTCCAGCCATTTGGCTCTAAATACTTGCTCTAAAACCATGTTTCAACCTCTTTTTTTTATACGAATTAAATAGATTATCTTTTTTATATGATTAATTTGTTTATATAATTAATTATTAGTTATATGATTTATGAACTGATTATTCTTTATAAATTATTTACTGAACTTTTGCGGTTTTTAACATTTAAACATGATTAATGCATTAATTGTGTTGCTTAACTTTAGCTATTTGCGAATAATCGCAAAAGTTGAGTTATTTATTATAATGATTTTTTAGATTCTTTAGTAAGTTCTTTTCTGAACTCCTGCATCCACATAATGCCTATTTTTGTTAACACTTTATTAAGATTATCACTCACTCTGTAAACTTTTTTGTAAAGATCATAATCAATCATTCCCATTGATTTCATTGGCGTTAAAATTCTGTCATAGAATTGTCTTTTATTGTAACTTAGTTTTACTTTCTTTCCCATATATGGCGGCGCTTCAATCTCAGTTATCATTTCACCATCATGCAATAATGTGGCAAACTCGCTCATTTCTGCCTTGTTCATTACACCATTCTTTTTCTTCATTTCTCTGATTAGAAGTTTCCCTACTATAGCCTGCTGTTTAGTTGCAAATATAACCTCATATACATCTTCAGGGAGGTTAAACAAGTCAAAGAGCATTACCATAATATAGTATAATCATATATCAGTATATAAATATTATGTTTTTTTAGTGTATTGTGTATACTTGTATGGTGATTGTGTAGAAGAGGATTGGGGTAGGCAAAAGCTGGCTATATTATTCTTTACTTCCTTTTGAGCTACATCCAAAAATTAATCAGATTCATTTTTTCAGGCAAAAAATAATAACATGGCTGGGCGAGGCGAAGCTTTAGCTGAGCCGAGTAGGACTTTTTCAGAGAAAAAGTCCGTCCATGCCATGATTGTTATTATTTTTTGTTTATGCTTTAAATATTAAAAAAGCGGAATTTTTGGATGAAACCTTCCTTTTGCCTACTTTTTTAAAGAAATATTTATAAATAAAACAGCTATTCTAAGCTTTAAATATATTTATATTAGTTTAGTATATTAGCTTAAGAGTGGAGGTAATTAACATGAAAATAGGAAGTACAGACTATCAAATAAATTTGGCATTAGGCACAACAACAACACTGCCAGATAAAATGTTAAAGAAAAAAGCGCCAGCAGAGTTTCCAAGCATGACTCTTGCTCAATTGGCTGATTATGTATTACAAGAGCAATACAAAGGTGAGCAGGCAGAACTAGCTGCTTCAGTGCAAAGAATAATGGCTGCTAAGAGAACCTTGGGTTTAAGAATAGATTATGTAATGGAAGTTGGCGGTAAAGCACTTGATCCAAGTAAACCAGCTGCACAATATATAGACCACCTTGCTGCAGATCCAGTTGAAAAAGACAAACCACAAAGCAAGACACTTTATATGAAAGTTACAAAGCGAGATGGTGGCGGATTGTATCAACATTAAATTCTTTAAAACTATTTTTTTATTTTATTATTAATTTGTAAATTTTAAAAATCAATGTTTGTCATTTTAGTAAAAAGAGTGTAAAGAGAGTGTTGAGTGTTATCTTTGTTAATAATCCAATAATTGATAATAATCTTATAATTGGGTTATGTTAATTTTTTTATTATTTGGAAAAGCGAATACTGTGACCTTTAGGTCACAGATGAAGTCTTTTCCAAATTTAAAAATGCCAACTGTCAATA
>JACQSP010000025.1 GCA_016205905.1 Candidatus Woesearchaeota archaeon | reverse complement strand
TTAAAAAAACTTTAAAAAATAATCATGAGACTGTGGACTGCGTCCCACAAACGAGTTGAGAGCGGAAAAAATAAGTTAAGAAATAGAACCTCAGCTAAACAAAAATGTTTTTTCTAATCATAGGCCAACCGAAACACGTTCTTCTAATCCCACACAGTAACTTTTATAAATATGGCTTGGTTTGTTTATCAGCATGAGTAGCAATATAGATATCAAAAAATTAATTGAAGGCCTTCACCCGTTGGAAAGAAAGGTTTTGCCTGTTTTAGCTAAACCAAAAACATTAGATGAAGCAATGAACGCAACAAACCTTTCCCAGCCAGAAGTAATGCGGGCATTCCAATGGCTGCAAAACAAAGGAATTGTTAACTTAAAAGAAGAGTTAAAAGAGATTGCGCAATTAGATAAAAATGGGTTGTCATCTTTAAACCATGGTTTGCCAGAGAAAATATTCATTCTTGCAATAAAAGACAAGCCATTATCACTTTCAAAATTAATGGCTTCTACAAAACTTGAAAAAGAAGAAGTTAATGCCTGCATAGGTATTTTAAAAGGAAAGGCCTCAATTGATGTGAAAAAAGAAGGCGCAGAAATATGGGTTTCTATAACAGAGCAGGGCAAAAAGCTAGTTTCTAAAGAATCGCTTGAAGAACAATTCCTAAAAAAATTATCTTCAAGGGTTATTGACTTGAAAACATTAAAGCCTGAAGAGAAATTTGTTTTGGATGCATTCAAGAAAAGAAGGGAGTTTATTACAATCGCGCTGGTAAAATTATGGAGCGCTGAACTTACTGAATTAGGAAAAAAGATTATTTCAGCTAGTTCTGGATTCAACGAGATAAAAGTTGTTGATAGATTAACAGAACATATGCTTAAGACAGGCGAATGGAAAGGCAAAACATTCAGGAGATATGATGTACAGATTAATGTTCCAAAAATTCATGGCGGCAAACGGCATTTTGTTAACCAAGCTATAGAATATGCAAAAAGAATCTGGTTAGATATGGGTTTCAAAGAGATGAAAGGCAATATATTAAACACTTCTTTTTGGAACTTTGATGCGTTGTTTACTGCGCAAGACCATCCTGTCAGAGAAATGCAGGATACTTATTATATTGGAGATCCTGCTCTTGGAAAATTGCCAAATGAGAAACTAATTGGTTTGGTAAGAAATGCGCATGAAAATGGCGGAAAAACAGGAAGTTCTGGCTGGGGCTATAAATGGAACCCTGAAGATGCAAAGAGAAATGTTTTAAGAACACATACCACTGTTTTAAGCGCGAAAACCTTGGCGCAGCTAAAAAAAGATGATTGGCCTGCAAAATATTTTGCACTGGGCAAATGTTTCAGAAATGAAACTTTAGACTGGTCGCATTTGTTTGAGTTTAACCAGACAGAAGGCATTGTCGTTGATCCTAATGCTAATTTCAGGCATTTGTTAGGATATCTAAAGATGTTTTTTAAGAAAATGGGTTTTCCACAGGCAAGGTTTAGGCCGGCTTATTTCCCGTATACAGAACCAAGTGTGGAGATAGACGTGTTTCATCCAATACATCAGAAATGGGTTGAGTTAGGCGGAGCAGGAATTTTCAGGCCAGAAGTAACAGAAACATTATTGGGAGAAGAAGTACCTGTACTAGCGTGGGGCCCTGGTTTTGACAGAATCATTATGGATTATTACAAATTAACTGATTTAAGAGACCTGTATAAAAATGATATCAAACAGTTGAGAGAAATGAAAGCGTGGATGAGGTAATCATAATTCCTTAATAAAAAAGTTAGAATTAAATAATGCAGTGAATGTAAAAAAAGTTAAAATACAAACATAAATTAAGATAAAAACATAACTTGGAGAAAAAATGCCAACAGTTATTTTAAACAAAGAAGTTTTTGAAAAATTAGTGGGAAAAAAACTGCCATTGGACATATTAAAGGACAGGATTAGTATGCTTGGCACAGACTTGGAAAAGATTGAAGGTAATGAGATTCATGTAGAAGTATTTCCTAACAGGCCTGATATGCTCTCTGAACAGGGTTTTGCAAGAGCTTTGAGTTCATTCATTGGTGTCAAGACAGGGCTTAAAGAATATAACTTAAAAAAAAGCGGGCATAAAGTTATTGTTGACAGTTCAGTCACAATGCGCCCTTATACTATGTGTGCTATAGTAAAGAACCTGACGTTTACAGACGAGAAAATAAGAGAAATCATGCAGATTCAGGAAAAATTAGCAACAACACATGGAAGAAACAGAAAGAAATCTGCATATGGTATATATCCTGCAGACAAAATTAATTTTCCTATAACTTACATTGCGAAAGATTCAGGGAATGTATTATTTAAGCCGTTAGGATTTACTAAACAAATAAAAGCATCGAGGGTGTTAGAGGAGCATCCAAAAGGAATTGCTTACAAACATCTGACAAAGGACTGGTCAAAATACCCTTTTTTCATAGATGCAAAAAATCAGATAATGTGCATGCTTCCATTTACAAACTCAGAAGAAACAGGAAAAATAGAGTTGAATACAAAAGATGTATTCATTGAATGCACTGGTGTGGATTTGGAAAATGTAACTATCGCATTAAACATAATTGTAACAATGTTAGCTGATATGGGTGGAGAAATATACAGTATGGACATGGTATATCCTGATAGAACAATAACATCCCCAAAACTCACTCCAAAAAAAATGAAGTTGAAATTAGAATATGTTAATAAGAGATTAGGTCTTAGCTTAAAAGATATAGATGCAAAAAAGCTTCTTGAAAGAATGGGTTATGGGTACGATAAAGGAATTGTATCTATTCCTGCATACAGAGCAGACATTCTTCATATGATTGATATTGTAGAGGACATTGCAATAGCATACGGCTACGAGAATTTCAATGAAGAGATACCTAATGTGAGCACAATTGCACAGGAAGATGAGTTTGAAATATTCAAGAGAAGAATTTCTAATATACTTTGCGGGTTAGGGCTGATTGAAACATGCAGTTATCATCTAATAAATAATGACGAGCAGACAAAAAAAATGAATTTGAATGAGAAAGCTATGGATGCAGTAAATGTAAAGCTTGCAAATCCAACAACTGCTGAATACAATGCTTTGCGCTCATGGATGATTCCTTGTTTAATGAATGTTTTCAGGAGCAACAAACATAATGAATCTCCTCAAAGAATCTTTGACATAGGGATTGTTTTTAGAAAAAATAAAAACACAGAAACAAACGTGGAAGAAATAACAACACTGGGAGTTGGTTCTTTGCATGCAGTAACTGACTTCACAGAAATAAAACAGATATTAGATTACTTATTAAAGATGTTGAATATTGAATACAAGATAATAGAGCATGAGCATCCATCTTTTATAACTGGAAGAACTGGTGAGATAATTATAAAAGATAAAAAGATAGGGGTTATTGGAGAAGTTTCACCGCAGGTTTTAGAAAATTTTGGGTTAGAAACACCTGTTTCTGCGTTTGAGTTGGATTTGAATGAATTATTTAATGTGATGAGGCATTGAAATAATGTATGTGTATGGCACTTTTAAGGAGAATGCTACTGCCCAAAAATTGTTGCATTGGAATTATCCTCACTAAATGCTATGCACACACGAAAAAATCGGGCCTGTGGTCTAACGGCTATGACATCACCTTCGCACAAATCTTAGAAGAACTTTAAAAAAACAAATTAAAGAACAGGTTAAGATTTCAGAAAAAGGTGAGAACTTCGGGTTCGAATCCCGACAGGTCCATTAATTAAATCGCATTTGTTTAGTTCTTAAGCGAAGCCACACGTTTTACTATTATCTATTTTTTAGTTCCCTGCATGTCCAACCAGTTCACTAAGATAAATTGGTAAGTCGTTAGTCGTAGGTCGTATGTCGTCAGTTGTTTTTTACGTTTTTTTGTTTTTCCGTTTACGGCTAACGACAAACGACTTACGACAAACAGTTATTATGCGGCAAACAGTTTAATTCATGAGACGGTGGACTGCGTCCCACAAACGGGTTGCGAGCGAGAAACAGGATTGTAAACGAGAAAAAGATATCTAGAAAATTAAAAAACAATAAACCAGCTAAACTAATACAATTTACTTAATTCTTACTCCACAGATTTATGTTCCTTATTAATGCTCTTTTTTTTAGTTTCTGTTTTCTCTGGGTTTTCAGTATTTTCTTTCTTTGTCTCTTTAGCTTCTTTTGTCTTTACTTTTTTTGGTTTAGCTTCTTCTAACTTTTTCTTTACTGCTTTCTTTTTGGTTGGCCTTTGTGATTGTTTGTGTTTAGCTTCTTTTTTCTCTTCACATCCAATACTTTCTTCTTTTAGAGCGCGAATAACCTCGTCATTGGAAGCGTTTTTAGTTAGGCTTATAATCTTGTCCAAAGGCTCAAGATGGCGCATATTACACTTTCTTCTTCTGGTCTGGCCATCAACCAAAACAAAATTATTATCAAGAACATCTATTACAACACATTTCTTGCCTGCATCTCTGCCTGCAATCTTTACACATAATCTTCCTATTTCAAACATTTTCTTCACCTACAATCTCTCGTTATGCTTCTTGTTAGATTACTGCGTTTAATCTAAACGTTTAATCTGGTTTTGCAGTCGCCTGCAAACATAAGAGATTTCCTATTGATATTAATGATTATATGAATATTGAGTATATGTAATTATGACTAATCATCCAATGCTTTTAGTATATTTATTATTTTGCTAATTATTGTCTAGCCATTGCTTTTATTTTAATTCTTGTACATTTGCTGCACAAAACACCGCCGTATGGTCTTTCTGGCCTTTTGTGTGTTTTCGGCATGTTTTGCATCTTAAAAGGTCTTTCTCTTGGCACACCCTTCAAA
Organism: Candidatus Woesearchaeota archaeon; assembly: GCA_016205905.1. Taxonomy (GTDB): domain Archaea; phylum Nanobdellota; class Nanobdellia; order Woesearchaeales; family DSVV01; genus JACQSP01. The sequence continues at coordinate 5,302 of JACQSP010000025.1, read as the reverse complement.
AGAGCGCCGCAATTACCGCATTGTGCTTTAGATGGCTTTCTTTTTCTGTAATGTAAAACAGACTTACCACTAGGTGTTCTTACAAACACTCGTCTTAAAGACCTTGATCTATATCTTGGTGCTGGCATAGTACTTAAAGAAAATAAGGGGGGTTTTTAAATGTTGTTGTTTCTTGGGCTGTTTGTTCCGCAGTGACATATATCGCCAGCGCTACACATTGTTTCTTCAGTTATTGTTAGTGTTTGGTAAAGTTCTTAATAACTTACGAGTCGCCTAAAGACTAGTTCAATATGTAACTTCTTCATTTGGATATATAATATTACTGCTAAATTTGTATAAGATTTGGATTTTAAAGCGACTCAGAAGTTAATAAACCTTCAACAGCTTTCTAAAGCTTAAACTGAATATTATCGAGAATACAATATATGATCCTAACCATCCAAAGGTCTTTATCCATGGTATATCTTTAACAATAGGTGTATTTTTGAATGCTAAGATTTTTTCATTGCTGACTGTAATCATCTTAATTATTTTACCCCGATTAGCTTGAACAGGAGCTTTGTAAACTCTGTCACCAACACTTGTTGTAATGATTATATCTTTGGTATACTCTTCTGGATATTCTTCAGGATTGTTTTCATTTAAGTATTTGAATTTAAGCGTATATTCGCCAGCTTTGCCTTTCATGATAAACTTTGCTTTATTATCAACTATTGTTTGATTAACGCCGTTTAATACTTCCATATCCTGAACATTCATCATTTCAACAAAGTTCATGCTTTCTGTATTGTTTATATTAAACCCTTCTTTAAAATCTAGTATTACATTAAACTCCTGATTTTCTACCAATGGATAATAAGCCATATGTGTATTAAGCCATCCAAAAATAATAAGAATAGGAATGAAAGTAATAAGTGTTGGTTTCATTGAATGCATCATATACTTGAAATTAGATTCCATTGCACGTTTTTGGACACTCATCATTTCTTTAGGATTATCACGAAGATTTTTCATTTTGTCCTGTAAATCTTTAATCTCATCTTTCAATGCTTTCATCATTGTTTGGTCTGTGAATTTCTTGTAGATAAGGACAATTATCAGAGAAATAATAAAAGAAATTAAAATAATAGATAATAAATAAGGCAGCATTAGCAACGGAGAAAATAGTGGATTAAGTATAGCATCAAAAACCATGATTTACCTCTTTGAAGAGATTAATAAAGATAATAATGAAGAAGGTGAGCAACTATTAAGCCTGCCTTCAATTTGTCAGCTTTGCAATTTTGTCTCGTAAAACTATAAAGGAAGCGAAAATAATTGGAAACTCAGTTGTTCTTCTGCGCTTCATTTTTCGCGTTTTCGCCAAAGCTGACTGGCAGGCTTAGTAGTTACGAAGGTGACAAATAAACAACTCACCTATACGCTCACTCGCCGCCCATCATTTTTCTTAACATAGGGTGCATATCCATCATATGTTGTTTTGCAATATCTTCATATAATCTGTAAATAATCATAACAGTAAGCATAATACCTGTACCAGAACCAATTGCGCCCAAAACATCTGCTACACTTGATAAAAATCCTATTGTCGCGCCGCCCATTATTGTCAATGGTGTAATATATCTTTCTAATAATCTTTCTAAAATTCGTTCATCTCGTCTAAAGCCAGGTATTGTCAGTCCAGAATTAATCATTTGCTTAGCCTGTGATTTTGGGTCCATGCCTGACGTTTGCACCCAAAAATAACTAAATAATACACAACCGCAGATCATAATCAGCATATAAATTAATGCTTGTAAATATGGCCTAAAACCGATACCAAATCCGCCTTGTGTGAGAATTAATCCAACTAATCCTTTGCTTCCACCCGGAACATAAAGCCAAGATACTAGTCCAGATACAGCAACCCCGTTTGACCCAATTTTGCCTAAGATTGGAAAACCCCAATTCTCTAATAATTTCGCCCATAACTGCATATTAGCCAACAGCGCAGAAACTAATATGACAGGCAATACGTTTGCATATGTGAAACTTAATGGCCATCTTATTCCATGCCCTCTAACACGACCAAATGATAAAGGAATTTCTACTTTCATTGCTTGAATATATACTGCAATCACAAACACAACAATAGTTGAGATAATGATAGCTACTGCTGTAAATGCAGTTTGTGGGTCACCTGCACCCAATGCTTGAAACAATTGCGGAACATAACCTACAGAGTAAGTAACATCTCCTCCTGCTTGGCTGTTAGAAACCCAGCTGAATAGTTGAATAAATATTGTCTTAGAAACACCTGCTGCAATGAACAAAGAAATGCCTGAGCCAAAACCCCACTTGCTTACAATCTCATCCATTAACATGATTAATATTCCGCCTAATGTAAGCTGAAATACTAACAAAAGTTCAAGTGAAAAATATAATGATGTTCCTGCCAATTGTTGTGAAGGCGCTAAACCACCCATGAATACATAAATTGCAGCTTCAAATATTATAAAAAATACAGATAATAATTTGTTCACGCCTTGAAATGTTTTTTTCCCTTCAAGAGTTGTAAGATCAAATTTTACAATACCTGAACCATTCAGTAATTGCAGAACGATAGATGCCGTAACTAATGGGCCAATACCTAATGAAATTATTGAACCAAAGCTTGCTCCTAAGATTAAGGATAAAAATTCGAATCTTGATAATGCATTATCTCCCAAACCAAATAAAGGAACAATACCTAAAATAAAGAATAATGCTAAAATTAAGCCTGTCCATTTAAGCTTTTCTGAGAAGGATAACTTTTTTTGTGTTGGACCAGCAACTTCAGGAAGATTATATAATATTGGATGATACCATGCCATAACTTATCCTCTTTATTCAGTCATATTTATATTTATTGTAAATTTAATGAAATATTTTAATTTAATTTATTTTCTTTATACTTTTTATTTAACTTGTTTCCCATTTTCCTGCTTGTGAGGTTGAGGGTTCTTTTCATCTTTTTTAGGTAAATTTTCTTTAACAGAAGCTTTTTCTTTATTACTATTCTTATCTGTATTTTCCTTCTTTGGATCTTTCTTGACTTTGACTTCTCTGTTAAGGATTACTTCGCCGCCTTTGGCCTTTATTTTCTCGATTGCATTTTTGCTGGCATAATCTGTTGTAATCCTATATTTTTTAGTAGGCGTGCCGCAGCTAAGTAATTTGTTCATCTTAAAACTTGAAGTGTCAATAACTGAAAAACCCTGCTCTTCTTTAATTAATCCTTCATTAAGCAAGGTTTGATATTTTTCTTCAAAGTATGAAATATTAATTCCTTGAGTGCCGCAGCTTCTTGGCCTTACGAAACCATATTTTCCAAAATAATCTTCTTTCCAGATGGATGGTTTTTTAGCATCGGCTCTTTTGCCTGTTCCTGCCATACCATATCCTCCTCTATGGCCACTGCCACGATGCTTTTTCTTAGCGCCCCAACCATGGGTATGTGTTCCTCGTTGTCTGGATGTTTTTCTTCTTCTTCTTGCTGGCATTTTTAATCACATCATTACTTTATTTTTAATCATATTATTGTGTATATTGTTTATTTCATTTATCGTAAATTTAGTTTTAGTTGGCTTTAGTTAAACTTTTCTCATTCAATCTGCAATAAAACTTAATGAATCATCCTGTTTATTAAATCATTAATCTTTGCTCCTCTATACCCCAATGCACCGCCAATCTTGAACGGCCTTTTTATGCCTTTTCGGCCATATCCTTTCAAAGGGGCATTTAATCTGAAAAATGATTTTGTCTTTTTTTTGTCGTCTGGATTTGGCTCGCCTTTTTCTTCAATCAATCTTTTGAGGGTTGCTTCGTCAATCTCCCCCCAAGTAACAGTATCTTTAACTTTTTTTACCATTCCCATAATTGAAGGAGTAGCTTTTTGTACACTGCAATAATTTACTCTGTACACATTTAACATACCAAGAGTATCATTTATTTTTTCGCTTACCCTTAAATGACCTCTAACTCTTATAACAGCAATTAAAGGTTCTTGGCCTTTAGCATGTACTACACTCTTTGCCTTGTATTCTTTCTTGTTTTTTGTTTCTTTGGCTTGTTTCATTTTTGATCAAACAGTTAATTTTTATTATTTATTGTCTTTTATTGTTTCTTTGTCAATTTTTATTGTTTTCTTGTTGTTTCTTTGTTATTTTTTTCTGTTTTTTGTTTTTTAGTTGTATGAAAATCAATGTCAAAATTAATGCTTCATTTTCTTACTCTTCTTCAACATTTGTACTATCTGTAACATCCGATGATATTGAAGACTGTAATTTTCCTTCAACAACATTCATGTCTTTTTTTTGCGTAAAAGATAACCTTGTTCTTAACAAATTATCTAATGCTTGAACGCATGCTTTTAAATGATTTAATTTTGTTCCGGTTTGGCCTGCTGATTTTGACCATACATCTTTTATTCCTGCCAATTTCAGGATTTTTGCGCTTTCTTTTTCTATACATAAACCTGTACCTTTAGGAGCAGGAAATAATTTAACAATGGAAGATCCGCATTTGCCTTCTACTTGGAAAGGTATCGTGTGCGGATTTCCACAGTTGCATTCCCACGAACCGCAGCCGCGTGAAATTTTACGAACATTTAGTTTTGCCTGCCTAATTGCTTTTTCCCTTGCAGGAACTGTTTCTTTTGCTTTACCATAACCTATTCCAAAATAGCCATTTTTATTGCCGATAACAGCATATGTTGCAAAATGCGGCTTATTGCCTTCCTTGGTTTTTTTCTGTGTTTGCCTGAAAACTCTTCTTTGTCCGCCGCCAAACTTACCCTTTGACTGGCCAATTAACAGTAAATCTGTTTCCATGTCAGGCATTAAGGCATCTACAATCTCTGATTCGAGGATTTTCAAGCCATTATCAAGTATATAATCAATATCATCAATTTTTCCATCCTTGACTTTTTTGCCGAGGCTTGTTTTTGGTGTCCATTTATCTTTGTTGAATGATTTTGTAGGCAGTTGTTTCTCTTCTTCTTTCTTCTCAATCTCTTCTTTAGATATTACTTCAACAACCTCGCTTGGCTCAACAACAGGTTTCACATCTAAATCATCAGCTGCTTCAGCCTCAGATGGTTCTTTTGTTTTCTCTTCTTTTAATCCTTTTACTTCCTTTGTTTCTTTTGTTTTTCTTGTTTTTTCTTTTGCCATTATTTGTTACCTTGATTGTTTTATTAATTTAGTTTTTATACAGTGATTATCTTCACAGTAAGTATATTTTATGTATATTTTATACAATGATTATTTGTTAATTAGTTATT